>CALROS020000039.1:0-9078 GCA_943369855.1 Chitinophaga pinensis
CATCGTCGGGTATCGCCAGCGTTCTCGACCGAGTGAGTTACATCGATGTGAGGATCTTCAGTCCGGATTATTTCGCTCCTTCTACTGTCAAGATGAATTCTCTTGGCGGAAAATTCACGCATGTCGTTACACCTGCAACATTTTATGAAGCAAGCCTCCATGGTCAATCATTTTCCTACAATACGAACCCCGGTGCCCGGCGTAATACCGATCCAAAATATCTGTTCGGCAACAGTTATTACGTGGATGAAGCACCGTTTGGATTTTCGGAATCGACCATCGGAAGAACATTCCTGACCAACGGCATCGGTTTCAGCAACTCCCGCGACTCCAGCGAGTTGTCGACCTATACCGCAAAAGCGGACCTGACCAGTCAGCTCGATCAGTTCAATCAGGTGAAAGCCGGTGTCGAGATCGTGCAGTCGCACAGCAAGGTCAATTACGGATTGAAAGATTACTTCACAGGAAATTTCACCCAGTCCAAATGGGATACCAAACCGCTCCGGTTGTCCCTCTACGCGCAGAATAAATTCGAATATGAAGGAATGATCGCCAATCTCGGACTGCGCTTGGATTATTCCAATCCCGGCGGTGAATGGTATGTGATCACACCGTTCGATGACAGACTGAATCAGGTGCAGAGCGGCAGCACAGATATTGATGTATCGCTCTCCAAAGAGCAGGTGAAGAAAGTGACGAGTATTAGCCCGCGTCTCGGCGTAGCATTCCCTGTTACTGAGTATTCGAAATTGTTCTTCAACTATGGTCACTTCCGTTCGATGCCGACGCCGGAGAACCTCTTCCTCGTGCGGGTCGATCCGCGCTTCAACACACTTTCACGGCTCGCGAATCCGAATAACCCGCTTCCCAAGACCGTTGCGTATGAACTCGGGTATGAACACGGTCTGTTCGAAGAATATCTGATCCGTGTCGCCGGTTATTACAAGAATGTGTTCGATCAGAGCACGACCATTACGTATATCAGCAGCAAAGGTACATCGTATGCCATCTCGGTCCCGAATTCGTATGAGGACATCCGCGGATTCGAGATCACGGTGAATAAGAACCGCGGCGATTGGGTGACGGGATTCATCAACTACACGTATATGGCCAGTTCAACGGGACGGTTCGGATACAGCCAGCAGAATCAGGATCAGAACAAACAGAAGATCTATGAACGCGATAACAAAGCTTCCGATATCTATCAGACCAAACCGATTCCGCGTCCGTATGCACGCGCCAGCGTTGATTTCTTCACACCTGTAGATTACGGTCCTGTATACGGCGGTGTGGGATTGTTCTCCGATTGGCGTCTGAATCTTACCGGAAGCTGGACCAACGGATCGTACTTCACATGGTTCGGCGGCAGCGGAGCCCCTGCGGATGTGCGCTACAATGCTCAGTACCGCGACATCTATAACGTTGATATGCGGTTCAGCAAGAATTTCAAAGTGGGCATGGCGAATCTTCAGGTGTTCATGGATGTGTCGAATCTGTTCAACATCAAGAACTTCTCCACCTATGGTTTCTATGATGCGAACGATTACAATAATTATATGAAATCGCTCCACTTGAAATCGGAGATGTATGATGACCGCATGGGATACATCAATATCTCCGGTGACGATAAACCGGGCGATGTGCGTAAAGATGGTGCACCGTTCACACCGATCGAGGCGGTCGGCAACATCGCATCCATTCCTTCAAACCAGATCCAGCAAACAGCGGTGTATTGGGACAAAGCATCAGGCCGGTATATGCAGTACGACGGAACAAATTGGAATCCTGCAGATGCGGCGAAGGTCTCCAAGATCCTCAGCGATAAATCGTACATCGATATGCCGAATCTGGAGTCGTTTGTATTTTTGAATCCCCGGGATATCTTCTGGGGAATGAAGGTCAGTTTTGATTTTTAATCTAGCGAGGATTCAATGAAGTTCTTAGCACGAGTATCAATCTTTTTACTGCTGGTCATCACCGGGGCATCATCACAGGTCGCAGAACAAAAGACGTGGATGAGTGTCGGCGCGATCCATAACTGGTTCTCCAATTACGGCAGCGAACGCGAAGAAGGCTGGGTTGCCGAACAGCAGTATGGTCTTCAGTGGCCCGCGCTCTACGCACACCAGGATATGCAGGCGGCAAAAGGTCTGTGGATCGGAACAACGAACTACACCGATGCCAAAGGGACCTATACCAATAAGGTCGTTCATGTCGGTCCCCGCGTAACCGGTGCCGGCGAGTTCTTCCCCATAAAGTTCGACATGGTCAGTAAATATGAACCGACCACCGTGAAGGTCGATGAGACGGCAACCTACGGCAAACTGATCGATGCGCATCCGGTCGACAAGACGATGAAGTGGGAGCGGATGATCGACAACGTTGTCAACACATCGATCGGTCTTACGATGGAACGGAAGATCATTGCATTCTCGCAGCAGTATCATGATAATTATATCGTCTTCGATTACACATTCAAGAACACCGGGGAGATCGATGAGAAAGGGACTAAGCGCGCACCGGTCACCCTCACCGGTGTGTATGTCTATTTCCAGAATCGTCTTGCCGTCAATGCCGATACCAGACTCGTCATCGGTAATGCGACCGGATGGGGGATCAATACGCTGAACGATTCGCGCGGTGATACGGTGATCGCTTCGACCTTCTTCCCCGGGAACAAAGATAATGATGTCCGCGCAAGCTACGCGTGGCATGGAAAATATCCAAGCTTCACTCAGTATGACAACATCGGCGCACCGGTCTTCATTCCATACTATGATAAGACCGATACAACGGGCAGGATCGGCGCTCCGCAATTTGTCGGCTGGGGAACTCTTCATGCAAGCACATCCGCAACGAATGCCGCGGATGATGTGAAACAACCGTCGACCACCACATTCGAAGAATCCGACGGTATCCATACAAAGAACAACGATCAGTATAATCCTTCTGCAATGGTGGATGAATATGCCATGATGACAAAAGGCCACACGCAGCGTCATGCGGACAAGGTCGGTCCCGCGGGAGATCCTTCGCTGAACACATCCGGCGGAATGTCCTTTGCAACAGGGTATGGTCCGTATACGATCGCTCCGGGAGAGAGCATCCGGATCGTGATCGCTGAAGCAGCTGCAGGATTGAGCCGTGAAGCGGCGATCTCTGTCGGCCGGAAATTCAAGTATGGCGCCATCAACGCTGCGGCGAAGAATGATTCCGTGTATACCGGACGGGATTCACTGTTCTCGACCTTCCGCCGCGCGATCGCGAATTTTAAATCGAACTGGAATGTTCCGCTTCCGCCCCCGCCGCCGAAGACATTCAATGTGAATTCCGGTGCAGGAAAGATCATTTTGAACTGGACCCCGAATACGGATAATGCCGCAGATCCTGCGGTCGTGAAATGGGAATTGTGGAGAGCGGTCGGACGGAGCGACAGTACGTATTACAAAGTGTGGGAAGGGACCGGTAACTCCTACAACGATACAACGGCAGCCATCAACGTCGCACACTATTATTATCTTTCCGCTGTCGGCGATCCGGCCGCCAATACGGGTGTAGCAGGGACTCCTCCCGGCGGACTGAAGAGCAGCCGATATTATACACAGACCTATGTTCCTGCGTACCGCCGGACAGCACCGGCGAACAATCTTGCCGAAGTAAAAGGAAAGATCCGCATCGTTCCGAATCCGTACGTGATCAACGGTAAAGGGGGACTCCTGTATCCCGGTGAGCCTGATAAGATCGCGTTCGTCAATATCCCGGGCCGCTGCACGATCAGGATCTATTCAGAACTGGGTGAACTCGTGAAGACCATCGACCATGGAACGACCCCCGCAACAGAGACCGGATCGGAAGATTATGATATGACGACATCCTCCAATCAGATCATTGCGAGCGGTGTGTATATCGCGGTCATCACCACTCCGGCGGGTGAAAAAGAGATTCTCAAATTTGTTGTCATACGTTAAGGGACAGGGAAGCATACTATGAAACAATATCGTCTATTGATCCTCGTTCTCACTCTCTCTGCGCTGTTCGTTTCTTGCGACCAGTCGACCGGCTCCGATAAATACAATGCGGTGTGGTCACCGTCAGGAGATGCGAATATCACGAAATGGTCCAAGCCGTCTAGCATCACGGAATTCACACAGTTCGACAGAGGATTTTCATTCTCCACGAACGTGATCAAAGATTCCACCATCGAATTGACGTTCAGTCCGTCGATCTATCAGGTCGCGAATATCGGAACGGCGTCCGACGGAACGGTCAGTTTCGACATCGCCGTCACCAGCCCGGCGGATTCGATCGCGCTGCTTGCCGGAGGGAAAGCGGCCCACCAATACGGAAAGCTCAGCGGCACGGTCGGTACCAGCGGTGATTCGGTATCATTCCGCAATGTTCCGTTCACACCGAACGCATCCAATACAATTTCACTCAGCGTGAGACCCGATTCATGCAGCAAACTGCTCCGGTTCAACGTTGCGCTGCAATACAATAACTTCACCGGCGGAACCCCGCTGAACGCTCTGCCGACAACGAAAAAGATCGAAGTGTCCATAAAGAACGTCCTGATGCGTATCAACGGTGTTGATGTCATACGATAATACAAACTGCAGGTCCTTATGAAAAAATTATTTCTACTGTTATTGCTGATGTGCGTCTGCCTTGGATATGCACAGAACAAGAAACTGGCACAGACCGGAATGAAATTCCTGAATGTCGCGACCGACCCGCGGGCCGTTGCGATGGGCGAAGCACTTACGTCTGTTGAGGGTTCATCATCAACGCTGTTCTTCAATCCTGCAGGTCTCGCACGTATGGCGCCGGCATTCCACGCATCATTCGGAAGCACGCAATGGATAGCGGGGATCAATCACATGTACGGCAGTGCGGCGATCGCCACACCGAATGATGACTACGGAGTCTTCGGTGTGACGGTGCAGAGTGTCGATTACGGGGAGATCATCCGGACCATCCGATCGAGCAACGCAGACGGATTTATGGATGTCGGAACATTCTCACCGATCGCGTTCTCGGCCGGTCTCGGATATGCACGGGCGCTGAGCGATCGGTTCTCCATCGGCGGCAGGATCTCCTATAATTTGCAGGATCTCGGTGAAGGAATCAGCAGCACGACAGCAGGAACGAACAATCCTATCGCCTCGGAGAATAAAGTAGAGGTCCTCTCATTTGATTTCGGAATGCTCTATAAGACGGGCCTGAAAAGTCTGAACTTTGCCGTAAGCGTAAAGAACTTCTCGAAGGAGATCAAATTCCAGCGTGAGAATTTCCAGCTTCCGCTCACATTCAGGATCGGACTCTCAATGAATGCTATGGATTTGATCAGCGAATCGAAGGACGCCGATCCGCTGCTGGTATCGGTCGATGCCATCAATTCACGGGATTATCCGGAAACGGTGAACCTTGGTGCAGAATATGTCTTCTTGAAGACCTTCGCACTCCGCACCGGGTATATGATCGGGTATGATGAAAAAGGATTCACTGCCGGACTCGGTGTTCAGCAGACGATCGAAGGGATCGGTCTGGGAGTGGATTACGCCTATACGCCGTTCGGAGTGTTCGGAAATGTTAACAGATTCGCATTACAGGTCTATTTTTAAAACTGCGAGAATGAATTATGATGAATAGAAAATTTTTGGCCGCACTGATCATCGGAGTATGTTGCATTGCATTCGTCCCCGGCTGCGAGGACGATCCGCCGCAAAGCATCTATAATGAGAGCTATGTGAATACCGCCGGCGTGCCGACAGTGACCTCGGTCGTACCGGAAGGCTCCCCGTATATCCTCGGCGGTGTTACGACTATCGTGGTGAACGGCAGCGGATTTGTGACCGATACATCGAAATTGAATGTGTATTTCAACAGTACACGGGTGAATATCGCATCCGTGACGGCGACACAGATCAAGATCCTTGCACCGAATATGATCCAGGATTCGATCAAGGTGCGTGTGTATATCACCGGGTCCGATAAGTTCTCCGACCTGAAGTATGTCAACATCCGTTCGGCAATGATCTATGTGAAAGAGGTCGATACATCGAAGGTCTCACCCGCAGCGGTCACGACGAACAAGCAGGGGGACCTCTTTGTCTCCGTCATCTCGAAAGCAGGGGTCAGCGACGGTATCTATAAACTGACCACTGCCGGTGTATTCACTCAGTATGCTTCACGGGCGATCGCTCCTCCGCTTGCCACCGAGCCGTTGTTCTCCGGAATGAAGGCACGAGGGGATTCACTCTATGCCGCACGCAGAACACGTCTCATCATCTCCCGGAACAGCGGTTCCGGAATGATGAACATCTTCTCCGCTTCATATCCGGCATCCCAGCTGCCGATCATTGTGGATGACTTTGATTACGACAATAATAAATTACTCTGGGCCGGCGGTTCAACAGTGAACGGCGGATTGATCAGCATCGATGCCGCGAAAAAAGTTGTGACATATCCGCTGGCAGGACTTTTGACCGGTGTCATCCGTTCGGTCCGATTCTATAACGGCGCGCTGTATGTCTCGAACGAATCTTCGGATTCGGTCAACGCTGTCTATAAGATCCCGGTCAATGCCGACAGCACTCTTGGAACCCCGACGAAATATTTCGATCTGAATGCAGCGGTCGGCAGCAATTTCAAAAAGGTCTACGGCATCACGTTCGATAATTCCGGAAATCTGTATGTCGGTACGGATGCGCCTGCCGGGATCTATGTCGTAGCGCCTGACAAATCATTCAGCGCCCTGTATAACGGAGTGATCGGACCGAGCTGCAGATATTTTGCGTGGGGAAATGATTCCTATATGTATGTTGTCAGGGAGAAAACATCCGACGGTCAGATCCCCACAGGATTATTCAAAGTGGATATGCTCGGCAAACTCTCGGCACCGTACTACGGTCAATAATAAATGTTGTAACAACTGTAACTCACAATTCCAATCATCATTCAAGGAGGCTCCACATGAAGAAAGTTCTTCTTCTTGTTCTTGCAACAGTTCTGGTCATGTCGGTTTCATTCGGACAATACCAGTACGATCCGTCTTTTCCAGCCGCTAATGCTGCTGACTCTCTGGTCATCGGTGTTCAGACACACGGTATCGCTGTCGATAAAGCCGGTAAAGTATGGGTCATTCCGTTCAGCGTTGTAAAAGGCGACAGCGTCTTGGACAAAGCCGGCGCGAAACGGGATTCATCAGTGAAACTGAACTATCCGGTGTATGCAATTCGTGTCTTCAATCCTAATGGAACTCAGGCAGCATTCTCTCCCATTAAGATCTTGTCCGGTGCCGGTATCAACGACACTTTGTGGGCTTCGGGAACAAAAGCTGTAACACAACGCGGAATCCAGATCGACAAGGACGGCAACATCTTGTATTCTTCTTTTGACCGTGTGTTCCGCATCAATTCAACGACCGGCGCTGCAATGGGTAAACTTGTTGCCGGCGGCGGAAACTCCATCACACAGGTTGCTGCTGATACCGTCGGTAATATCTTCACCACACAGGTCAGCCCTGGTCTTGGCGGAATCTATATGTTCGACGCATCGTTCACCAAACAGGGGAACGTAACGGATACCACACGCTTCTTCTCCCGCACCATGGCAGCATCCAAAGCAGGCGATAAAGTGTACTATGGCGGATATACCGGCCATGCAGTTATCCGCTATACCGGCGATCCGCTGTTCGGCTTCACCGCTGATACCGTGTTGAAAGGGTTCGATTGCGAATCCATCAACCGTCACGGCAGAACAGATTGGCTCTGGGCAAGTTCCGGTTCCGGAAATGATATGCCGAACCGTTATCCCGGTGCTGCAACCGCTTACAAATCCCATACATGGTATCTGTGGAATCCCGCAGACAACAAGATCAAAGACAGCATCACATGGAACGGACTGGGAACATTCACGCTGGCAGACAGCCAGGGTATCCGTCCCCGCGGTGTTGCGACCACACAGAGCGGTGATACCGTGTATGTGGCAATGTTCGGTTCGAAGACCGGAACGTACAGCTTCCAGCGCTTCATCAAAAAAGCGTCATCGGTAAGCCGTCAGGATGGAATCGTTGCGGGGGACTATTCCCTGTCGCAGAACTATCCGAATCCGTTCAACCCGTCCACAAAGCTGAAATTCACATTGAAGAATGCTGCTAATGTTTCGCTGACTGTGTATGATGTTCTTGGAAAAGAGATCTCCACACTGGCATCGGGCACCTATGCCGCAGGTTCCTATGATGTTGATTTCAATGCAAGCAATCTTTCCGCAGGCGTGTATTTCTACACATTAAAGACCTCCAATGGTTTCACACAGACCAAAAAGATGCTCTTAGTGAAGTAAGAACCAACCTGTTCGTTTTATACAAAATCCCGCAGAATATGCGGGATTTTGTATTTTAAAGGCATCGTGTAAAATTGATACTCCATGGTTTATTGGCTATATTCTTATTATAAATGCACATTTTTATAATGAGTTGACTGAAATGACGCCAATCAGAATTGAAGAACTGCTGAACAATGTTGCCGCAAAACGTATCGCCGTCGTCGGCGATGTAATGATCGACCGTTATATCTGGGGAAATGTCCACCGTGTCTCGCCGGAGGCACCGGTGCCGGTCGTGGAGGTAGAGAGTGAATCATCCATGCTTGGGGGGGCGGCGAATGTCGCCAATAATATCACGTCGCTCGGTGCGCAGGCGCTCTTGATCGGAGTTGTGGGTAACGATGCGAGCGGAAAAGAATTCACCTCGATCCTGGAGCGGCAGAAGACATCGTCCGACGGGATCGTGATCGATCCGTCGCGGCCGACCACGGTGAAGACACGCGTGATCGCACATCAGCAGCATGTTGTGCGCATCGACAGCGAAGAGAAGAAGGATGTCGATCAGGCGATCCAGTCGAAGATCATGCAGGTTCTCGAGAGCAACATCGCATCGCTGAACGGGATCATCATTGAGGATTATAACAAAGGGGTCGTTACTAAAGAGCTTATCACTCAGATCATTGCGCTTGCCAACAAACATTCCACGATCATCACGATCGATCCGAAATTCAACCATTTCTTTGAATACAGGAA
>CALROS020000040.1:0-9045 GCA_943369855.1 Chitinophaga pinensis
GTTCCGTCCACATCGACCTGCACACCGGTATTGACGAGCACCAATTGGCCGAGACCGATCGTCCACGGTACCGCTGTTGTATCCGGCGGAACGGTCAGGGATGGATCGCCCGGGGAACGGATGATGGTGACATCGGTATTTTCGAGAAGGATATTCTTTATGGCGATGCGGTGCAGCGGCAGATCGATCTTTTCTGCTGTGATCGAGGCGAGACCAAGATCCGCATGAACCTGATCGTTCGTTACGCTGTTGTTATACAGGAATTGGATGTTCGATGCGGAGAACTGTTCAAATCCAATATCGATATCCGAAGAGGCAGATGGTTCGGCCGGTGAGTCTTTGCTCTGCACGACCGCAGCGGAGGTGTTGGCAATGGTAATATCACGGAGATGGAACTTCCGTTTGTCGAGGTCGAACATATCGAGTGAAAGATCCAATGACCCGAGATCGATACGCGCATTCAAACCGCTCACTTCATCATTATAGGTCGCCGCGATATTGCTCAGATGGACCTCATCGATACGTATGATCCACGGCGAATTAGCCGTAGTATCGAGCGGTTTAACGGCGGCGTCTGTGTCGGTACCGAACGCAGCGATGATATCGGAGAAATTATAACTGCTGTCCTCGCGATGCGTCACCGCGTTCAGAAGAGTCCGCCGGATATGCGCCGTCAGCGAATCGATCCTGATGTTATTCACAATGATCTCGTTGGAGAGCAATCCAAGCAGGTTCACATCCAATGCAATAGAACGGAGGGACAGCAAGGTGTCCTTCTCACCATCCGCAATGAATATTCTTCCGATCACCACGGAGTGAGTGAATGCAATATCCACGGAACCGATCTCGATGCGCCTGCCGCTTTTTTCGGACAATACCGATGCGGCTTTCTGTACGATCATGCGCTGAACACCGGAAAATTGGAGCGAAATGATGATCCCGGCCGCAAGACAAAGTATTCCCGCTATGATCCAAAGAATGGTCTTGACGAAACGACGAAGCAATATGGTCACACGTGGTCTCAACAATGCCTCATCACTGTCCCGCCGGACGAAGTTGCGTCATGCTCCGCTGAGAGTGTACTCACGGATACGGCCCCTCTGTGCCGGCCGGCAGAGGACGAACTAGTCCAGCCGAACAAGAGATATTCAGTGGGATACATGCGGGAAACACACTCATCCATTCATTTGGAGTTCTTCGACCAAGCCGATGATCTCGCTTTTCCTTTTTCCACGAGATCGTCCGCACTTTTCCTGATCGATTCGAATCCGTCGGTCAATGCATCCGAGAATTCAGAGAACGAATCATTCACATCATCAACGACACCGTTCCCTTTCCGGCTCAAGCGCCGTCTGGTAACGATCCCTTTTTCGGGTGCAAAGAGCATCCCGACGAGCACTCCGGCGGCCGCAGCCACGGCAATTCCGGTCAATATTTTTCCTGTGTTCATGATCGTTTTCCTTTCGATAGTATTTGATGTACGTTCATTCCCGCATTTGATACTGTATCTGTCACATTGTTCTTTCATTATTCCGATATCCGAATGCCGTTGGCGCTCGGAACGATCGCAGAACCGAACCGCCGGGCATAGAATTTCGTAAATTCGGCTCCATACAGAACGATCTGCGAAGAATAATAGGTCCACATCATCACGATCACCAATGAGCTGGCAGCTCCGAATGTCGTTCCCATCGCACCGTTTCCCAGATACATACCGATCGCATATTTCCCGATGGCAAAGAGGAACGATGTGAATGAAGCGCCCACCCAAACATCACGCCAGCGGATGACAACTGCCGGAAGGAATTTGAACAGGAACGCGAACATGACGGTGATACCGGTATAGGAAACGATCCCATCGATCAATGGAACAACTCCGGCGAGGACCGGTAACCGGCTGCTCACAAATATGCTCGCAGCTGAAAGCACGGCACTGATCGTCAACGATACAATCATCAGAAAACCGATACCGAGGATCAGCGCGAATGAAAGCAGGCGGACCCGCACAAAACCGTGGATCGCGCCGCGCGGTCTCTGACGCACGCGCCAGATCATATTCAGCGAATCACGTAACTGAATGAACACGCCGGTTGCACCGAGCAGCAGCATGATGATACTGAACACGGTCGCCGAGATATTGGTATCCGCTTTATAAGCATTGGAGATGAGACCTTGAACAAACGATGCTCCTTCCGTCCCGATCAGACCGCGGATCTGAGCTACAAGGTGTCCGTTCGCCGCGTCACGTCCGTATCCCACACTTGAAAGAACGACCACAATAATGAGCAGCGGCGAGAGCGAAAGGATGGTAAAGAACGACAATGCAGCACCCTGCGCCGCGGCATTATCGTCATCCCACGCGACGGCGGCATCTTTCAGCAGTCCCCAGATATTTTTGAACGAATGCGACAACATAACTTCAGCGGATCAGCATCTGAGCCGCACCGAATATTCTCACGATAGGACCCATCATTCTTCCCCAATCTTCTTGTAATGTTTCAGCGGATCAGCGCTGTGACGTTCCTGCGCATGTTTTTTCCCGAGTACGCTTTCGATGGACCGATTCATTTTCTCAATGGCACCCTTGATCGCTTTGTCCAGCGTTGCATCCTGGTCCGTTACAGCGATCGGCTGCCGGTCTTTTAACCGGACCTCGAGCATACACTTCTTATCATCCTGACCGCCTTTGTTCCCGTTCTCATCGCTCAAGTGGAGTTCAACGCGTGTGATCTGATCACTGAATCGGCTGAACGCCAGTTCTACTTCTTTGCTGATCCCGGAAGTGAACGTTGCATGGCCTTTGATATGATTGTCCGTATTGATCTGGATCTGCATATGGCTCTCCTTTCGATATGGAAGTATGGATCATTTCGCCGGAGTATGATGAGCGACACCGTCTTCCGACGTGCGCTGAAGGTCCTCTTTCGTGAGCGTGATGAATACCTTTGATTCTTCGTAACTGATCCGTTCCACTTTGGAGACAGGGACCTTGATCTCCTTACCCGAATACCACGAACCGGTCTCAACAACAAGATCGCGGATCGCCCAGCTCTTCTCATCCACCATATATCCGCTCACTGCACCGATCATACCGTCGGCGGTCTGTATATCATACCCGGTCACTGCCAGCGTGCTCCGCAGATGTTTATCATCCCGGTGATGAAACTGTTTGTGCGATGTCTGAACATCGGCAAGCGTGGGAAGGATCATCGGATATCCGCCTGCGCCCCACATTCCGCCGCCGTCCCAATATGCGGGATAGCCGTAGTACGCGTAATAATCCCGTTCGAACTGCCGGTTGACCGGAAGATGCGATTCGATGGAGGGGCTTTTTTCGATCTGTTTCTTCGTCAGCTGGATATTCAGCGTGCGTTCAAGCTGATCGAGATTCCCGAACGAGTGAGGAGAAAGAAGCACCGTGCGGCCGGTGAGCCAATTTCCGGTATCGGCGATAAGATATCGGACGACCCAATTATTATCGTCAAAATAAAAATCCTTCACTTTGCCGATCTCTCCGTCGATAGCAGAGAGTTTGTCGCCGTATAATTCTTGTATGTTATGAAGCATATGATTACCCTTTCAATCAATGGTCATCTACATATTTCAGTGTATGTCATTTCGAATCCCGCCGTTTTCTTTTCATTATGCGGGATGACCTGCCAGACTGACCTTGAAATAATAAAGTCGGTCGGGCGGGGAAATCTGAACGTATCCTCAGATTCCTCACTTCGCATAGTTTAATATCAGGGCTCGTTCGGAATGACAATCATTACAGATAATTATATTGATCCATCTGTCAAATGACAGAACGGAATGGAGATACCGCTCTTGTTCAGTGCGGAGCATTTTATATCCACTGAAAAAATATAGGACAGGCGCAAGCAAGTTGGTATCGCCCAAAGGAATGAAAGAATAGTTAATCCTTTTTACGGCCGGCATGCACGGTTCATTTCAGAACCTTTTTCAATTTCTCCGTATCCGTTTCGATCTTCTTTTCCAGTTCAGCCAGCTCGGCATATTCTTTGGAGAGTTCCATGATCTCCACTTCCGTCTTCTCCTCCGCATTCATCACCGCATTGCTCGCCGGTCCGTGCGAGGCGACCAGTTCATTCACTTTCAGATGGAGTGACGAGGAAAAATGACTGAACGAACGCTGAATGATGAACATGCTCAAAAAAGTGATCGCGAGGATCACTTCGCCGATGCTTGCATGAAGTTCCTGTTCGTGGAAATGCTGATCGCTGAGCCAGTAGACCACCAGACAACAGGCAACAATGAAGGTGATGGAATTTCCAAGAACAGCTGTGGCAACTGCTGTGAGCCGTTCAAAAGCGATCTCGATCTGCCGATAAATGGTATTCATAATTTTACAATCACGTTCTGAAAAATATCTTTTGAAATTTTTAAACAACTCTTACCTGATGTCATTCCCCTCATTGGGGTCCCTTCGTGACGAGGATTCTACGTTATTTGTTAAAAATCATCGATCAGATTTCTCGCTTGCCCCTTTGGGGCTTCGCTCGAAATGGAAAGGATTTTTTACTATCCCAGTGGACTCTCGATCATCAGTTCTGCTGCATCTTCAGCGACCGTTTATCAGGAACGATCCTGAGGATGATGTTTTTATGATCGCCCGGCTTCAGCCGGAACACGGAGGAATCGGGTTCCACCGTATGATATTCAGGAACAGCCCCTCCGCTGACGGTGAGCGTCCACACACCAGCCCGAAGATCGTCGAACTCGAATCCCCCTTTATTGTCGCTGACCCGCCGGAGGATCTCTTCGCCGTTGGTCAATTGCAGATTCACATCCTCTCTGCCGCCGATGAGTACCGGAAGCGTCAGAGAATCCAAAACACTCCGTTCCTTCACACCATAGAGTTCGACCGTTCCGGAGAGCGAGACGCTTTTCCGTACCGACAGAGCGATCACGGTCTCTTCGCCGCCGCGGATGTGCAGCAGCATCGGCATCAGTTCGGAGGTGGTATTGTGCAGTCCAATCGTCGATTTGTCGATGCTGAGATAGACATCGCCGGGGATGAGTCCGGGGAACATGAACGCCCCGCGGATATCGGTCACCGCCGCTTCGTCTGCAATGAACAGCAGCGCATCGGGAATGCCGCTGCCCGATTCATCCTTCAGCATTCCGCGCAGCACGCCGACATCCGAGATCCGTTCATACGGAATGGAGAGCGGGATCGCATATTCCAGTGAATATGCGATGTCGTTCGGAACGGCGGAACGGAACGATGTGCTGAGTCTGGCACGGAACTGGATGGAATGGTTGAACGGAAAATGATACTGCAGAGAGGATTCGAACACACCGATGGTCTGCCTCGGCGAAGTGTACAGTCTGCTGGCGTAGAGATAGCAATAGAGCTGCAGAGAACTGCCGAGATCGATATTCGCATTGACAGTGGCGGAGGTCCGCGCCTGTTCCCTGCCGGAGACCGTATCGCGGATGGTCTCATATTCCACGGAATTGCTGAAACGGCTGTCGTGTTCCGTCTGCAGTGAATGGAACAGGGAGACACGCGCAAACGGGACCGGACTGTTGACATTGAACAGATCGCGCCGAATTCCGTACTCTGCATTAAGATAGAGCGAAGCATCCGTGAAGGTGAGTCCGAATCTGGACTGAAGTGAACGCTCGATGATGCGGTAGTGAAGGGAATCGAACAGCTCTTCCCGTTCGACATATTTATAGTACAGCGAAACGGCATCGGTGTAGGCCGCGCCGAACTGATAGTGCTCCTCTTTCGGGGCGTTGAGCTGTACGGAATCGCGTGAACGATTGTGCTGTTCGACCGCAGCATACGACATGAAGCGGACGTCACTCCCGGCACGGACGGTAAGATTCGACGTCAGAAAATTCATATCGCGGTAATACCCGTCGAAATCGTGTCCAGCAGAAATGTACCGCAGATCATACGAGATCCAGCGCTGTGTCCCTTCCATCCGAACTGAATACGCGTTCCCGGATGTTCCGCCGGTCATTCCGCGGCCGAACTCAAGATCGAGCGTTGTGCCCGTCATCGGCGTGATCATGCTCCGGACGGTCGCGATATTGTTCACTGAGTGCTCATCTTTTCTCAACAGATTGATGCCGAACGCGGCATCCTTCGTGAGACGGTAATTCACGAATCCGCCCGCCTCTTTGAAGGAGGGAGAGATCCACCGCGTTTCGTTGTAGAATGCACCGGCGGAGATATTCCCCGAAGAGAATTTTCCGCCGAGTCCTGTTGCGCTCCGTCCCGCTTCCGTGAGCGGAGAAAGAGTGAAATTCTGATCACCGGCAGTCAATGAAAGTTTTTCCTTACGATACGATATCCGGTATTCATCACGCTGACCGAGCAGTGACACACTCTGCGTTTCCGGCGTGCGGATGAGAACGGTCAATCGATCGGTGCCGGCACTGTTCAGGCTGCCTGAACCCGAGATCTCCCCCTGCGGAAGAAAAATCCCGTTCTGGATCACCTCCCGGAAACGGAGGAGCAGCGGAAACTCCCGGTACTTTTCGCCGCTGTTCGGTTCGCGGCTGACGATCTCGACCTGCGCGGAGATACGCTGTCTCTTTGACGGATCAGCATCGGGGACCGCTTCGATCTCCAGCGTGTGAAGGGAACGGTCGGCATTCTCATCCGTTGCGACGGCAATACGGATGCGCCGTGTTTCGTTGATGCGAAGGATGACCGCACCGGTATCCATACTGACAGGATAGCCGTGTGAACTTCGGAGTGTGAGTGTGACAGCGCAGAGCGCATTGCCGCGGTTCTTCAGCAGGACATCGGTGATGAATACCGTTCCGGCGATGGAAAATTTCGGGGACTCACTGAGTGATAATTCGATACCGGTGGTTACCGGAATGATGACGGTGACCGGAACGGAGGTCTGCTGATAATCCTTCGCTCTGTCCCGCAGACGATAGATGACGGTATATTCCAGCGGCACGGCAGCGGACGGTACAGAAAAGACGAGAAGACGGATGACCGTATCACGGGGGGAAATACTGAACGGCACCTCGGGAATGATCTGCTTCCAGCCGTACGGAAGGATCACGACAGGATCATACCATTGCGTTTCATCCGTACGGTTCACAGCCATGAACGCACAGGTCACGGTAGAACCGGGTGCAACCGTCACCGCAGACAATAGTACGGAAGAAAGAATAAAAGCTTCCGGCTGACGAACCGATCCCCATGCAATGGAAAACATCATCAGCCGGAAAAAAAACGATAGTAACGCACTGCGGAATACTCCTGCAACAATGGAACAGATATTTCCAAACAAAAGGATATAATATTCTCTCGCAAAGTCGCTAAGACGCGAAGATATGAATAACAATACTTTTTGCGGCTTTGCGACTTTGCGAGATGGCTTTTCTGTTATTCCTTCTATTTAAAGTTCAGTGTATACTGAGCACCGAACACATTGTCCCCGCCTGCATCAACGGCAACCATCGCTTTATAGGTCCCTTTTTTCACTTTGCTGACATCGATCATTTGACGGACCGAGGTGCCGGGATAGATCCTGTTTCTCATTCCGGGGAACTGACCCTGTGAAATTCCGCGTGCATTGAACAGTTCAACATACACATCGGGACGCATTCCGATCTCACCGACATTTTCAATGTCGACATCCAGCATCCGTTTTCCGTTCTTTTGTGCACCAAGATTCGTGGCAACGAACCGGATCTTCTTTTCGCCGGTCTTCTCAACAGTGGTGGCGATCTGAACTCCATAGCGGATATTCTGTGTGATCCCCATTTCCGTCTTGCCTTCTTTTTGTTCCGTAGTCGATTCGGCAGATCCTTTGCGGATCCCTTCCACCATCAGCATGCTCCAGAATGTTCCGACCAATTTGTTGTCCGGTGTCTCTTTCGGAACGGTGATGACATAATTCACAGACGCAAGACCTTTCGGCGGCAGTGTGATGAAGGCGGGACTGAACGAGATCCATTTCGCATTGGAGCGCGGATGTTTCCCCGGTTCGCCGTACTGATTCGTTCCGTCGAACTTGAATGTATAATCGGTCTGGTAGATCTTCGCTTCCTGCGGCTCGTTCGTATCGTTGTGCAGAACGATCGCGCCGGTGTAGGTCTGTCCGGTGCGGACATCCCTGTCCTGGCTCAGTTCGCTGACAACGGAGATCTGGGCAAAGAGCGATGCAGTGGCGATGGAACAAATAATGATGCTTCGAATGACAGCCGTGATAAAGTTCATAACATTCTCCTATTGAAATATTATACTATTGTAATTGAATCGTAAATGTGACCGTATGATTATCGTTTGCTACTTCGGAACTGTTCCCCTGTTCGAATGTTGCTGAAGCAGTATATTGTAACCGACAGGTGAATGTCGTCGAACCGTTCTTGGGAATATCGCGGATAAGGTCCGTCGCTGCATTCCCGCTCACCAATGATGCCGACGGAGCAGCAACTCCGCCGGTGACATTTGTTGCGGCAACATCCAGCATAAATGATTGTGCAAGACAGACCGTCTGCACTGTTATCTTCGATACTTGGTTCTGTTTTTTATAGGTCAATGTTGAGGAGGAATTCACAGCGCTGACCGGCTGCGCTCCTGCTGTTCCGGAAGAGATCGTCAAGGCAACGTTCCCTCCCTTTATTTGGATCGACTGTGCGGATCCCGTTATGCACATTACCGTCACCAGAACTGCGGTGACGAT
The DNA here is from genome assembly GCA_943369855.1 of Chitinophaga pinensis. Taxonomy (GTDB): domain Bacteria; phylum Bacteroidota; class Ignavibacteria; order UBA10030; family UBA8401; genus UBA8401. The sequence continues at coordinate 8,688 of CALROS020000040.1, forward strand.
GAGGTGTACGTTGGTGCGGACATTCGGACCGTTCAGTGTGCTCATTGGCTTAGTATGGTATATGTGACCGTATGGATATCTGTTCCTATCCCCTGTGATGCAAGGACCTTTCCGGTAAACAGAACAATGGAGCTTCCCGAGGTCCTGCCGATATTCAGCAGAAGATCGGTATTGACCGTTGTCAGCGTCACTTCCCCCGCAGAAACTCCCGCTGTCGGATTGACCGCTGCGGCGGTCAGCACGAATTGCGGAACGGCGAGATTGGAATTCACTGCGATCTTCCTGAGACTGCTGTTCGTTCCCCAGGACACCCTTGTGGTCAGATCGGAAACGGTGATCAGTTCCTGGCCGGCGGATA
>CALROS020000041.1:0-9033 GCA_943369855.1 Chitinophaga pinensis
GGTGTGTTCCTGAAGAGCAGAATTCCCGCCGAGGCCGCAAGAAGCAGCAGTGCTATTCCCCATTGGATCTTTTGTTTTGTGGTCATCATAGATTCACGTTCCTAAAAGATCCATGTATAACCGAAGGTGATCGCTACACCGACGTGAACGAAAAGGATAATGAACATGATCACGGTGAACGGCAGATGGATGACGTGCCAGTAGTGAAAATAATGTTTCAACTGTTCAAGGAACTGTATCCGCCGCATCAGTTTGATCCTTTCAGAGGCGACCGAGACCACTCGATTGGCGGTTTGCGCATCCACGGAATGACTGTGCAGATGTTTGACGATCCTGTTCAGACGAGAACGGAGCGTAAGGTCGCCGATGATGAAGAATAAGAGAAGTGATATCAGCGACACCGACTGACGTTTGGGAAATGCGAGTGAGTCGATCTTCTTCAGATCGATCTCATCCAACCCGTACTGCTCGAACAGTTGATTCCGCAGCGAGACATTCGAAGATTCCAGTTCTTTGATATCGATCTCATTCCCTTCGATCCCTTTCGGTATCTGCACATAGAGATACCTTCCGACAAGACCGCTGAGTGCGACGGCGGTCATACTCCAGAAACTTACTGCGACCAGTCCGCCGAATTTGAATGTTGTGTGGAACAGCACCAGCATCGGTCCGAGCAGACAGAGGAAAATATGGAATTCGAGAAAATATTTGATCTTTCCCACCTGGTTGAGCGCGCGAAAACGCTTCCGCGTGGAATATGTTATCACGCCGACGATCACCATGGCGGTGCCGACAATTCCGTAACCGTGGCTTTCGATCCCGCTCGGCTTCAGTTCGTCGTACCGAGCATGATACGGCCTTTCTTCATCCGGCAGAGTGTAGTAATCAAAATTCCGGATGAAGATGAAGACAACAGAAAGTATACCGAGAAAGAAAAGGAAAAAGACAAAAAGACGATGAATAGTATTGTTCATCTACCTGGGATCATGTTAGTAATGAATGAGAAGAGTAATACACTAAATAATACACAATTTATGAGATTTTATGAAGACTCTGCGTCACAAATATTCATTCAAAGGACAAGATTGTCTTAAATGCATTGTTTCAGCATTGTTCCTGTCGCGGGGAGGGTTGGGCGGAATTGAGATCAGGATTTTCCTTACCGGCTCAGTCACACACTGAGCCGGCGGAATCTGTGGCGACGCAAAAATTCAATATGGATCAGCGAACTCCTTTGAAGGAACGAACGTACCGGAGCTCTTTGCTGAGGAGCGGTCACGAATTGTCCGATCTTTTTTGGGCTGCTGAGACTGCTGTCCTGACCGCTCCAATGTGAATTTTTCGAGGACCGCCTGAAGGTTCTCCGTCATTTTATTCAGATCCTCAGCGGTCCGTGCGATCTGCTGAACTGCATTCGCATTCTCGTTGGTGACGGAACTGATCCCTTCGACATTCCTGCTGATCTCTTCACTTGTGCTTGCCTGCTGTTCTGATGCGGCGGCGATCTGGCTGACCATTTCAGCGACCGCTTCGGCATTCCCTACGATCCCGCGGAGCATCTCGCCCGCCTTTTCAGCGAGCGTGATCCCTTTGGCGACCTCCTCTGTCCCCCGGTCCATCGACGCCACGGCATCCATCGTATCCAATTGGATCTGCTTGACCATTGTGGAGATCTCTTTCGTTGCTTTCGATGTCCGTTCCGCAAGTTTTCTCACTTCATCGGCGACCACGGCAAATCCGCGTCCCTGCTCCCCTGCACGCGCTGCTTCGATGGCGGCATTGAGCGCGAGCAGATTCGTCTGATCGGCGATCTCGTCGATCACATTGATGATCTCTCCGATCTTCTCGCTGGATGAACCAAGGACCTTCACTTTATCCGCCGAACTGTTGACCACTTCCGAGATGTTCCTCATTCCCTTCACCGTATCACCGACGACCGTTCCGCCGGCATTGGCGTTCTCTTTCGCATCACGTGCACCGTCCGCCACCAGCCGGATATTCTTGTTGGTATCGACGAGCGTCTTCTTCATCTCGCCGATAGCGCCGGCAACTTCGTTCGTTTGTCTGCTCTGCTCCTGAGCTCCGGCAGCCATCTGTTCCGTGCTGGAAGAGATATCGGTACTGGCATAGACAACGGAGGTGGATAATTTCTGTACACTGCCGATGGTCTCACGAAGTTTGGAGACCATTTCATTTACTGCTGTTCCGAGCCGGCCGACCTCATCGCGGCTCATCACGGGAGCATTCACGGTCAGATCGCCGAGCGCGATCGCTCCCGCCGTTTTGACGATGGTGGAGAGCGGTTCGGTCACAAGTTTCTTCATGAAATACCAGACGATCACGCCGGTAATAAGGATGAAGCCCAGACCCGCAGACAGCACAAGATACATCGTCTTTGCCTGCTGCTCATACAGTGCGGTCATGGGTCCGGCAATATCGAAGACCGCCGCGATCTCTCCCGTTTTCTTATCCCCGAAGACATCGATTCCGACGGACTGATGGCACATCATGCATTCATCCCGTACGCGTCCGGGGACAAAGACGATCATCTTCGGTACACCGTTCTCAACGACCTTCTTCTCCCATGCTGCCAACGATGCGTTGGCGTTGAATTTTTCGGCGGCTTCTTTTTCATATTTTCCGATCTCGGACTGTTCATCGATACTGTTGATCGGAGCCCGATGATACTGCATTCCCAATTTCGCTGCATTCTCTTCCGCGGCACTGTGGATGGTGATCGGCAGCGTCACGGCTAGATTCGTCAGCCGTTCACGAAAATCATTCTCGCTCTGGGCATTCTGGATTTCTGCGATGAACCACACTGCACAGACAGATGCGAGTCCAAGTGTCACTCCGATCCGGACGAGGAATTTTGACGTGATATTCATGTTGGCAAAAAACATTTTGAACGTATTCATACAGATCCCAATCCGTGAGTTATCCTGCTCCTCAACCGATCTATCAGTTTGCGGAATAAGTAACAAGGGATATGCCATAAATATCACTTATTTCCATTTGGAATTTTTAGGGATATCGTTGGTTTTACGGTATATAACCGTTCAGGATAAAAAGGTGTGGTGAATTACCATCGACTGGTCAATAGTATTCAGTTACGGATGATTATATATAGAAGGTAAATCGAGGAAATACGGAGCTTGAACTGATCCTAAATTTCGAGTGATAATCTTATAGATCAATGAGAAAAAATTGGGGAGGAAGGAAGAAAGTATCTGGTTTTACAGGGGTTTGTACACTCGTCGGGAGTCCCTGCCCGACTGCTGACGCAGTCAGGCAGGCGGGGAACCCGAAACATTTTTAACACGCAATTGCTTCTTCAAGTAATTTCGACCGGCAGCTGATTTCAGATACAGTTCTCGCAATCTGGCGGCTGACAATGTACCAACGCGTTCCTGGTATAGGACAACGAATGGACGACGAGATCTTGTTGCTGTTACCTTACCGGAATTATGTGACTTCAATCGGCTCGGGACATCGGAGGATAGCCCCGTATAATGCTTGCCGTCTTTGAGGCTCAGGAGGACATAAACAGAATATTCTTTTTCCATATTCTGAATCGTTTGTACACTCGTCGGGAGTCGAACCCGAAACCTTCGGCTTCGGAGGCCGACGCTCTATCCAGTTGAGCTACGAGTGCATTGATTTCGTAGGACAAGATACTGAACGATTGGAACGCGTTCAAGCATAATCTTTCGGGATTCGAACTGACAGCTTTACGGTCATTCCGAAACGGCGGAATCATACCGGAGTTCGACCGTCTTTTGGAAGAGACGGAATTCCGTTTCAAGTTCCTCCAAAAGAATTCGGTTCTCTTTCATTGAAACAGCGGACTGTTTATGGTCCATCTTCTTCATGATGGCCGCGATCCGGTCCGCGCCGACGGATGAACTGCTCCCCTTCAGTTTGTGTGCAAGACGGTGGATCTCATCGGCATCCTCACGCTTAACAGCCTCGCGCAGTGCTTCCATAATTTCAATGGTCAAACCGACAAATTTCTTGAAGATCCCCTCGAGCCACTGATCGACATTCCCGCTGATCATGCTCCGCAATTCGTTAATGAAATTATCATTGATCACCGGAAGTTCAGGGACGGCCGGTACCTCTTTTGCTTCGGATGAAGAATGTCCCTTCCCGTGGTGAAGCCATTTGTCCAGAATATCTCGCAGCATGCTGATGCTGACCGGTTTCGCAAGATGATCATTCATCCCCGCATTCAGACACTGCTCGATGTCGCTTTGAAATGCGTTAGCCGTCATTGCGATCACCGGAATGGTCGATACGGCGATATCCAGTTTTCTGATCCCTCGCGTAGCCTGGAATCCATCCATCACCGGCATCTGACAATCCATCAGGATGAGATCATATTGCTTTTCTTTCGCTTTCAGCAATGCCTGTGCTCCGTTCTCAGCAAGGTCCGGATCATACCCCAGCCGCCGCAGCATTTCGATGGCGACATCCTGATTCACTTCATTGTCTTCCACCAGCAGGATTGCTTCGGAGTGTTCCGGTCGATTCTGCTTGACCTCCGGATGGTGTTCCCGGAAAACCGACGTCAACATGGAGCCCCCGTTCGATGCAGAGAAAATGGAATAGAGATCTGACTGACGGATCGGTTTTGTGATCACCAGATCGATATTCTGCGCGCCGGCCAATTCAGCTGATTTTTCTTTGGAACACAGTACGACAATTTTCATCTGTTCACATCCCGGATGGCTCCTGATCTTCTCGCTTGCTTCCACATAATTCGTGCTGTTCTGTCTTGATGAGAGGAGGATCGCATCATATAACTTGCCGGTCCGCACTGCTTCGGTCAACGCTGACTGCACATCTTTCGGAGTCCGAGCAAAATCGACACTGCATCCCCACCGGACGTATATCTTCTTCAATGCGGCGGTGAAGGGTTCATTCTGTGCTACGATCAATATGCGCCGACCCGCCGAAGCGGTCCTCAGCAGCACCACAGAATTTGCCGCAGTGAGTGTCTGCGGAAATGAGAACGAGAATGTGCTCCCTTTTCCCGGTTCGCTTTCAACGGAAAATATTCCGCCCATCATCAGCGCGAGGGATTGTGAGATCACCAGTCCGAGACCTGTACCGCCGAAATGTCTCGTTGTGCTGCTGTCCGCCTGGATGAATGGACGGAACAGTTTCTTCTGATCCTCTTTCGAGATGCCGATACCGGAATCGCGGACGGAGAATTTGATCCCGGCGGAACCGGAATCACACTGCACCGCTTCGACGGATACGACAACCGCACCGCTGTGGGTGAATTTGACCGCATTGCCGATCAGGTTCGTCAGGATCTGTCTGATGCGGAGCGGATCGCCGATGATACGGGCCGGGACATTCTCGTGCGTTTCACTCAGGAGCTCCAGTCCTTTCGTCTGCGTCGCCTTTGCAAAGATCGCAATGGTCTCGTCCACGACCTGTTCAGGATCGAATTCGATGGATTCGAAGGACATCTTTCCCGCTTCGATCTTCGAGAAATCCAGGATGTCGTTGATGATCATCAGCAGCGTATTCCCGGAATTGATGATGGTGGAAAGATACCGCTGCTGCTGTTCCGACAATTTTGTCGATGCGAGCAGTTCCGCCATACCGAGGATGCCGTTCATGGGAGTACGGATCTCATGACTCATATTCGCCACGAATTCCGATTTCATGCGGGAAGCTTTCATCGCCTCTTCGCGGGCCGCCACCAGTTCGTCGTGCTGCTGCGTGAGCGTTCGGGTGCGGAGTTCCACGAGGGACTGGAGATGATTCTGGTGACGGTTCAAATGCCGGACCAGCTCCTGCTTCTCCAAAAAATCGGAAATGCTGTTGAAGATGAAGCGTAACAATTGTGACTGGATCTCTCCCGACGGCGCATCATGTTCATTCACGGTGCCGAGGAAGAATCCCCAATGATGCGACGGTGTCGCAATGGGTGTAAGGTGGACGAGGATACCGGGCTGAGATGAAACAAGATGGACGCTCTTCTTCTGCTTCAGGATCCAATCCTTCAGCTGCGCAGTGACGGTCGTTTCCGCCAGAGCGGAGAGCACTGACGGTTCCGTGTTTGGGAATGCGTACGCAAGCTGATGCATCACCGGCGGCTGTGCGAAGGAGAAGAATCCGCCGGTCGAGAATGAACACACTTTGGAGATCTGTTCATACGATCGGAGGAAAAACAGTTCCGCGGCATCCTCCAGTTTCGCATGATGGTTGCTCGAGTCGATCGACAGGATCAGATCGAGCGCATCCTTCAGCTCGCGGTTCTTCAGGACCAGCAGTTCAGCGTCCGGATCATGCAGATCGTCCGTATTCGTCCTTACACTGTTCATCTCATTCATTGTTGGTTGACGTATTCGACAGCCATGCGATCGCACCGGTCTCCCGGTCGATCCTGTCCATCAACGGATGGATGCTGTGGAACGGTATGCTTAATTTTTCCCATGACGGCCGATGAAGCATGGGAACGAACGGATCGCCGCTCGAACCGAATTGCAGCGCATGCGACAGGACATCCGCCGAATGCACAATGGCGGTCTCCACGGGATAATGGACCGCTTTTTCCGGCTGATGATGATACAGGATCACTTCCTGCAGATATGACGGAAGCCGCCACATTTCCGCAAGGGCCTTGCCGATATCCGCATGAGTGAATCCCAGTTCCTCCCGTTCCACGACCGTGAGACTTTTGTTCTCCGTCCTCACTCGCAGAAGCATCTTTTGTGAAAGCACCGGCAGCGTGCTGAAGAGGACGATCTTACCGATATCATGCAGCACTCCGAGCAGGAAGAACCGTTCCAGATCGGATTCACCGGTGATCTCTGCGATGAGTTTGCATCCCGTCCCGCATCCGAGCGAATGGAGCCAGAAGTCCTCGGTATTGATGAGATCTTCGGGGATCCCTTTGAATGTATTCATCAGCGTTGTAACGAGTGCGAGATCGCGCACCTGATGGCTTCCCACAAGGAACACCGCTTCGGAGATCGTACCGATGCGCTGCGGGAAGGCATAGAACGCGCTGTTCACCAGTTTCAACAGCCGCGCGGAGAGAGATGAATCCTCACTGATGATCTTCCCGATGCGCGACAAGGATGAATCGGGGTGATTGATCTCATTATTCAGACGCATGTAGACGATAGGCGGAGAGGACGAAGCGCGGAAATCATGAAGGAGCCGTTCGGGGGTCATGACGTCCTTCCGGTACGTTCCATCTTCGCCGCACTATGCATCACGGCAGAACGATGGATCTGTTTCATCACATCCCAGGAAAGGTCCGTCCTGCTGAAGGCCTGCTGCAGCTGCAGTTCCGCTGCATCGATCTTCTCCTGATCTATTTCTCCGTTCTCATTCTCGTGGACGATGGTCTCTGATCCGCTGATGTCGATCTCGACAATGTTGTATGCACGCAGTACTTCGATGTGACGGTTCTGAAGCTCCTGTCCGGAATTCATCAGGGTCCGGCCGAACGGATCTTTAACATCGGAAGCGAGCACCATACCGGCGGTCAGCTTATCGACAGGAAATACTCCCATAATATTATCGTATTCAGTTCTCGGTGAAAGGAGGTTTATTTTTCCACTGTTTTACAACATTCATGCCATTATTGCGCTTTCGGCCGGTTCAGCAATATTCCGCTATACGGCATGTTCTCATCTCTTACAAAGACGGGAAAATGACGGGCTGAACAATATCAGACAGTTGAACGGTCCTGTCACTCCGAAATAGAATAACGAGGTCTTCATTGCTGTTATTTTGCAGATGCCGATTCGGCATAGGAATTGATATTACACTTGGAAAAACGGGACTACGCATGAAAAGCAGCATCCTCTTGGTGGACGATGACGAGACATTCCTCGGGATCACACAACCGATCCTGGAATCGAACAATTTTGTTGTGAAGGCGCTGAGCTCTGTTCTTGACGCGGAATCCATGCTGAACAGCTACACTCCGGACCTGATCATCTCCGATGTGGAGATGCCGGGAAAGACGGGATTCGATTTTTTCACTTCGGTACATTCCATCCCCACACTGCAGAATGTACCGTTCATTTTTTTGACGGCGAACAGCGATGTGGACAGTGTGGCGATCGGGAAGGAACTCGGCAGCGATGATTATCTGACGAAGCCGGTGAATTATAAACTGCTGATCGCGACGGTAAAAGGAAAGCTTAAGAAGAAAGAGAGTCTCCAATCCGCACAGTCGATGCAGATCGAAGAGATCAAGACCAGACTGTTCCGGATGATCTCCCACGAGATGCGCACACCGCTCACGTCCATCGTCGGCGCGACGGAGATCCTCGCGGACCCGGATTCGAATTTCTCCGCGTCGGAGATGACGACATTCCTTGAGATGCTTCAGAGCAACAGCCGAAGACTGACATCGATGTTCGACGATTTCCTGCTGGTCACACGCATCGAATCGGGAGAGATCAATTCCGAGATGTTCAATGAACGGAATGAGGTAAATCCTTTCACCCTCGTCGAAAGCATCCTCTTCCCTCTCCACGCGGATATGGCTTCACGGAACGTTGTATTGAAAAATACCGCTGCCTCCCATACAGTCCCTCTCTGTATCTACATTACGCATCTGGAGAATATCCTTTACCGCATTATTGAGAACGCCGTAAAATTCTCGCCCAGAGATTCGGCCGTGCACGTAACATCGACCGAGCTTCATGACAAACTTATCTTCACCGTCAGCGATTCCGGCTGCGGAATTCCGATCCAAGCGCATGCTTCTATCTTCGACAAATTCACCCAGGTGGACCGTGAGACGAACGAACAGCAGGGATCAGGACTCGGACTCTATATCGCAAAGAAGCTCACAGAACGGTATCACGGGAGGATATGGTTCGAGAGTGAACCGAATAAAGGAACAACATTCCATATCGAATTCCCGGTCGTTATCACGCAACACTAACAAGGAATGCTATGCCGAAATTATTCTTAGAGGAATTGGCACCGGAGATGGTCCTGGAAAAACCGATCAAGGACCAGTTCGGCCTGATCCTATTCCAAAAAGGG
>CALROS020000042.1:0-9016 GCA_943369855.1 Chitinophaga pinensis
CACAGGAATCCGAGCGATGCACCGACAAGCGCGATGCAGAAGACGATCAATTCACCGTTGCCGCGCAGATAGATGATATTCAGATAACTGCTGAACTCGATGTTTCCGGAGATGTAGACGATGATGCCGAGCGTCATCGCAACGATACCGGATGTGCCGATCGCCAGTCCGTCGAGTCCATCGGTCAGATTCACCGCGTTCGATGTCGCCGTGATGATAAAGATGACAAGCGGGATATAGAAGATCCCGAAGTTGAATTCCATATTCTTCACGAACGGGACGGTTGTAACAGTATTCGCATGGATCGATTTCAGTTCGGGCATGGAATAGAGCACATATCCCAGCACGAGTCCTACCGTTACCTGGCCGACGATCTTATACCAGCCGATGAGTCCTTCTTTTTTCTTTTTAACGATCTTCAGATAATCATCCATGAAGCCGACGAATCCGAGTCCTGCCGTGACGAATATGATCATCTGCACATAGGTGTTCGTCAGATCTCCCCACAACAGCGTCGGTATGAGAATGGCGGCGATGACAATGATACCGCCCATCATCGGAGTGCCGGCCTTCAATTTATGTTTCTCCGGTGAACCTTCGCGGTAGGTGGTGACGATCCCTTTTTCTTTGAGCATCGTGATCACTTTTCCGCCGATGACGAAACTGATGAACAATGCCGTAATGGCCGCCATCGCAGCGCGGAACGTGAGATATTTCACCACGCCGAATCCCGGCGGGTGGTAGACCTGTTCGATCCAGATTAAGAGATGATACAGCATCAGTGATGATCCTTTGTGTTCATTGATCCGTTGGCATTTGTCAGCCGATTCACCACATCTTCCATCCGCATTCCTCGTGATCCCTTGATCAGGACCACATCGCCGCTCTTCACGGTCCGTTTCAGTTCGTCGGAGAGTACATCCTTCGATTCGAAGTGTGCTGCGGAAACTCCGAACGCTTCGCTCGTATATTTCGAGAACGGTCCGAATGTAAATAACCGGTCGAATTTCATACCGGCGGCAACGGCTCCGATGTTCGTATGCTCCCGCTTCGAGGTATCTCCCAATTCGCGCATATCGCCGAGCACAACGTATTTCTTTCCTGTGTTCGAAATGGACTGGAGCGTTTTCAGCGCCACCATCACCGAATCGGGATTCGAATTATAGGTATCGTTCAGGATCGTGATCCCTTCGTACTGCAGCACTTCCATCCGCTTCGATGCGGAGGTGAATTGTTCCAGCGCGGCAGCGATCTTCTTCGGTTTCACTCCGAGTTTCAATCCAACCGCAGAGGCCGCAAGCGCATTCGTTACATTGTGCATTCCGGGTGCACTCAATGAGACCGGGAATGAGACATCCTTCTTTGACCAGACAACATCGAATGAGGAACGGCCTGTTTCATTCACGCGGATCTTCTTTGCACGGACATCACCTTTCGAAGCGATGCCGTAACTGAGCGACCGTTTCAAGGACTCCGCATCACCGGCAAGGAACGGATCATCCTCATTGACGAAGGCGAATCCTTTATGATCATTCAGATAATGGAACAATGCCCGTTCTTCCTTCGCCACTCCCTCTTCATCCTTGAAGAACTCGAGATGTTCCTTACCGATGTTCGTGATGACACCGTGCGTCGGCTCCGCCATTTCGCAGAGATAGTTCAGTTCGCCGAAATGGTTCGTGCCGATCTCCACTACCGCCGCTTCATGTTCCTTCGTCAGGCGGAACAGCGTCTGCGGAACTCCGATGTGATTGTTCAGATTCCCTTCGGTGCTGAGCACATTGTATTTAGCGCGGAGGACGGCCGAGACCATCTCTTTCGTTGTCGTCTTTCCGTTGCTGCCGGCAATGGCGATCACCGGAATATCGAATTTTCTTCTGTAGATGCGAGCAAGTTCTCCGAACGCATCGGTGGAATCATTCACAACAACGAACACGCACGGGAATGTTCTGAGATACGCGCCGTTCTTCTCCGCCCATACTTTGTGGACCACCACTGCCGCCGCTTCGGCTTTCATCACGGAATCGATGAACTCATGCGCATCGAATTTCTCTCCTTTGAACGCAAAGAACAGATCATCTTTTTTCACGGCACGAGAATCGGTCGACACGCCGCCAATCGAACGCCGTTTCAACAGATCGGCATTGACGAGCTCTGCGCCGGAGATTCCTTTCAGGTCCTTTGCGGTGATCTTCTTCATTTTATATTGACGCTCTTCATGATCTCTTCTTTATCGTCGAAATGGAATTTCTCTTTTCCGATCACCTGATAATCCTCATGGCCTTTGCCCGCCACCAACACAACGTCGCCGGACTGTGCTCTGGAAAGTCCAAGCGCGATCGCCGCAGCTCTGTCCGATTCCACGATCACTTTCGTCTTGTAATCGATCCCTTCGAGGATGTCGCTGATGATCTCCATCGGATCCTCCGTGCGGGGATTGTCCGAGGTGACGATCATGACATCGCTCAAGCGTTCCGCGATCTTTCCCATCAATGGGCGTTTGGACTTGTCCCGGTCGCCGCCGGCACCGAAGATGGTGATGATCTTCGTCTTGAACCGATGCGGCAGCACATCATGGATCGTCTGAAGACAATTCTCCAGCGCATCCGGTGTGTGTGCGTAATCGACGATGGCGGTCCACCCTTTTTTGGACTGGATCTGTTCGAATCTTCCGGGAGCGGGGACCAACTGCGCATACCGTTCGGGCGAACAGTAGATCCCCAATTCTTTCACTACGCTGTATGCCGCAAGGAAATTATACACATTGAATCTTCCCACCAGCTTCGGAGCGATCTTTTCGCCGTGGATCACCGCGGAGAATCCGTTGATGCTGACCGACAATTGTTCCGCTTTCATCTCGGACGGCTGGTCGATACTGTATCCTGTCACTTGTGCGGCGCAGCCTTCCGCGATCTTCTTTCCGTATTCGGAATCGTAATTCACGACCGCAACGGCGTCACTGGTCAATCCGCTGAAGAGGATCTTCTTCGCATTGAAATACTCTTCCATCGTGCCGTGATAATCCAGATGGTCCTGCGTCAGATTCGTGAAGACCGCCGCTTTGAACGGAATGCCGAATGCGCGGAACTGATGCAGGGCGTGCGACGAAACTTCCATCACGCAGTGTGTGCATCCTTTTTGGACCATCTGAGCGAACAACTGCTGCATTTCCAGTGATTCAGGGGTTGTATGTGTTGCGGGAAATTTTTCCGGGCCGATCGCGTATTCCACCGTTCCGATGAGTCCCACTTTATTTGCTTCATCCGCCTCAAGCATCTGCTTGATGAGGAATGTCGTGGTCGTCTTACCGTTCGTACCGGTCACACCGATCATGGTCATCTTCGTTGCAGGACGTCCATAATAATTTGCGGAGATCTGCGCCAATGCTTTCCGCGTGTTACTCACGACGATCTTCACTGTTCCCGTGTGCATGCACATCGGATCGGGAATGGAATTATCATCCTCAACCACGACCACTTTAGCGCCGTTCGCGATCGCGGAGGAAAGGAATTTATGACCGTCCACGCCGCCGCCTTTCAGCGCAACAAAGAGATTCTCACGCTGTACTTTGCGGGAATCGTACTGGATGCCGCTCACTTTCACATCGTGCGTCGTCACCATCTTTCCGTACATGGTCTGGAACATCTTCGAAACGGCAACACCTTGTAAGAGTTCGGAGAGGGTCATAGGTAAAAATTATATTAATGCTGATTACAAAATTACAAGATTACAAAATTGTGTCTGACTATTGACTACTGACAGTTGCCTTAGTATAACTGTGCTGTTGAGATCGCTTTCGGTTCGCACATGATCGTCACTTTCGTGCCGGGTTTCATTGATGTACCGGGACTCGGGAACTGTCCCGTAACGATACCGGAGCCGACGATGGAGACCGCGTACTGTTCCGCTGCGAGTTTGTTCACTGCGCGGCGGACGCTCATGCCGCGCACATCCGGCACCTGCGCTGTTCCCGATGCCACACTCTGTTCCGTCTCGTTCATCATCAGCTGAACAATGGAGCCGCGTTCAACTTTTTTTCCTGCCGGCGGATATTGACGGACAACTTCTTCACCGGTGCCGATCACTTTTGCCGCAAGTCCCGCCGATTTCAATTCCGCAATGGCCGTATTCATCTCTTTTTCCGCAACATCGGGGATCGAGACCGTCGCGTCAGTCTGCTGATTCACTGTCTGCACATTCTGTTCCGCGATCATCGTCTTAGCGATGAGACCGTTGTTATTGATGATGCGGTCCGCGATCGCTTTGAAGATCGGAGCGCTTGCCGTGGCGCCGTAATATCCTCCGGCCTTCGGTTTCTCGATCATCACCAGACAGACCACTTCCGGTTTTTCCGCAGGGAAGAAACCGATAAACGATGCGTTGTAGCTTCCTTCTTCATACTGACCATTCACGTGCTTGCGCGATGTGCCGGTCTTTCCTGCAATACGGATCCCCGGGGTCTTCACGACATCGCCCGTTCCATGGTCCACCACTGCTTCAAGCATCTGCTTCACTTCATCATTCACATGTTTCGACATCACCCGGCGGATCATCTGCGGCTGTCCGGTGAATACTTCCTGTCCGTTCTCATCTTTTTCCCGCTGGACGATGTACGGTTTCATCAGCAGTCCGTCATTCGCAACGGCGGAATATGCAGAGATGATCTGCAGCGGCGTCACACCGACCTCATATCCGTAGGCGATGGAGTTGAGCGATGCCATGGACCATTCCGATGTCTTCTTCAGCTGGCCGTTGATCTCGGCGGGAAGCTCGATGCCTGTTGCCATACCGAATCCGAAATCACGCGCTTTCTTGTACAATTTTTCCTGACCGATCAGATCGCTCACCTTCGCCATGATGATGTTGGACGAGAGCGCCATCGCATCCATGAACGTCACGTTCTCCAGAGGATGGGAGTCGTTGATGAAGCGGATCTTGTTCCCCGGATAGACGATCTTGTATTTCCCTTTTTCGCCGTAGATCTTTTTATCGAGCGTCACAACTTCATTTTCCAGCGCTGCGGATGCAGTAACGATCTTGAATACGGAACCCGGTTCATACATATCCGATACTACGCGGTTCTTCAGCGCATCGGCATCCTGCACTTTGTTCAGATTCACCTGCGGGAAGTTCGACAGCGCGAGGATCTCGCCCGTCTGCGGCCGCATCAGCACGACAAGTCCGGCATCGGCCTGCGTGCGCGCAATTCCCTTTTTCAATTCTTCATCCGCGATGGACTGATACTGAAGATCGATCGTCAGTTCCAGTGAATGTCCGTTCACCGCCTCTTCACGCGGGTAATCGACCGAAGGACGTTTTCTGCCTCTGCCGTCCTTCTGCATGATCACATATCCGTCCCGTCCCTTCAGCACATCATTGAACTGCTGTTCGATCCCGCTCACACCGACATTCTCCGCATTCGTCGCCCCGATCACCTGTCCTGCGATCTCGTCATAATGATAGAGACGCATCGCTTCGTTCATCTTCACGATGCCGGCCATCTTCGCCATCGGGATCATCTCGGCGACATCAGGACGCACATGACGTTCGAGCCAGACGAACCGTTTGTTTCCCTGGAGTTTTGAAAGATATTCCCGCTCCGGCTTGCCGGTCATCTTCGAGAATTCTCTCGCAATATCCTTTGCATCATCACCGGCGATGGTCGGATCGGCAGCGAACGAGACAAAACTGGAATTCGCGACGAGCACATTCCCGTTCCGGTCGAAGATGTTCCCGCGCTGAGCGATAATGGGAACCTTCGCTTCATACTGACTCTTCGCGAGCGCCTGATATTTCGCGGCATCCCACAGCTGGATCTGCATCAGTCGGACCGCGGCCAGACAGAACGCGAACAGAAATCCGATCTTCACGATCAGCAGGCGGTTGTTATAATCCTTCTGCTGAGGAGTTTCAGATGCTGCTGTATTTTTAGCGAATGGATTCCACATATTTCATCGACGCACCAGGCGTCACCGTCCCATTGATTCGTTCACAGCCGCTTCTTTTTCACCGTCCACTTCGAACCATGTCGGTGCTTCTTTCGGATTCACCATGCCGAGCTTTTCCTGTGCCACAAGGCTGATCCGTTCGAGACTCGCTTTGCGGTTGATCTCCGCTTTGATCACTTCGTTGGTGCTGAGGATCTGAAGGTGACGCGTGTTCAAGTCGTTCACTTCTTTTGCCAGGGTGTTCACGGCAATAACATTGCTCACATATAATAGAGCGGCAGTGGCGAACAGGAACAACATCCCCACCACGTTCGAGGTCTTCGTCCGTTTCTTCACATTCACCCGGCGGACGTTCGCTTTCGGAGCAGCATACCCCGGGATGTTCGCCTGAGGATCCGCGACATACGGTACCGCGTTATTATAGATGGGCCGATCCGTGAACTTCGGCATTGCCGCGCTGTCTTTGGGGATATTTTTTAATGTTTTGGCCATTCGATCTTAAGTTCAGATTCTTCGTCCCGATTGAAAAGCATCGGGACTCAGAATGACATTAACTCAACATTCATTTGATAATTATTATACCCGTTCGGCGACGCGCATCTTTGCGCTGCGGGAACGGGAATTCATTTTCTGTTCTTCTTCCGATGCTTCGAGCGGTTTCTTCGTGATCACTTTCAGATCCGGCACGCGCGGCGTATCGGGCTGAAATTTATTGCCGGACGGTGTGAATGTTGCCGCACACTCATTGAAGAATGTTTTGACGATCCTGTCCTCGAGTGAGTGGTACGAGATGACGACGATCCTGCCGCCGACCGCCATGAACTGGAGCGAGTCATCGAGGATCGCTTTCAATCTATGGAGTTCGTTATTCACTTCGATGCGGATCCCCTGGAACACTCTCGACAGGGATTTCACGGCGAACTTTCCGCCGACACTGCTTTCGACGATCTTTGTCAATTGTCCGGTCGTGACGATCGGTGCTTCCGTTCTCTTCTCAACGATCCTTCGTGCGATGCGGCGTGAGAGACGCTCCTCGCCGTAATGGAAGATCACATCGGCAAGTTCTTCTTCCGTGTACGAATTCACGACGCCGTATGCATCAAGGGACTGGCGTCGGTCCATCCGCATATCCAACCGTTCATCGCTGCGGTACGAGAATCCTTTGCTTGCTTCATCGATCTGAAAGGAAGAGACGCCGAGGTCGAGCAGCAGACCGTTGATGGTCGGAATATTTCCGGAACGAAGGATGGATGCGATGTGTGCGGTGTTGTCGTTCACAAGATGGACATTCGGTTGAACATGCTGCAGACGTTTTCCCGCTTCGCGGATCGCGTCCGCATCGGCATCGATGCCGATGAGTGTTCCTGCATTCGTCAATTGCTCACAGATCTTTTCCGCGTGTCCGCCGCCGCCCAATGTTCCGTCAACATAGATACCGTCCTTCACCGTCACCAGATGCTCGATCACTTCATTCAGCATCACCGGAATATGATACGAGGATACGCTCACTCTTTTTTCTCGAATACTTTTTCCGCGACCGTCACATAATCCTGCTGCTGCGCATCAAGATATTTTCTGTACTCTTCCGGATTCCACACTTCGATCCGGTCGAACACGCCGAGGATCAGCACGTCGCCGCTGATCTTCGCATACTCCATCAATTCTTTCGTCAGCGAAATTCTGTGCTGACCGTCCAACTCAA
This sequence comes from Chitinophaga pinensis, assembly GCA_943369855.1. Taxonomy (GTDB): domain Bacteria; phylum Bacteroidota; class Ignavibacteria; order UBA10030; family UBA8401; genus UBA8401. The sequence goes on from CALROS020000042.1 coordinate 7,651, forward strand.
CATCGGATGCGAACTCCAGCAGAAGACGCGTGTACAATCTCGCTTCACGATTCGTTTGTTCGAGTTTTCCCAATTCGGCTTCACGCTTCGACCACTCATCGTTCGGGTACACAAAGATACAGTTGTCCAATCCCCGTGTGATGACGAACGAGTTATTGGCTTCAGGGGAAAGATTCTTCCGCATCTTTGCCGGAATGTTGATCCTGCCCTTACTGTCAACCGTATAATTAAATGAACCTTTGAATGAGGACACTACGCTTAACCACTTAGTTTTGTTGAATATTTTTTACCCACTTTTACCCACAACGTGATTCAAAGTTACAGGATTTCACGGTAAAGTCAAGTGATTTAGGCAATAAATACTAAGGTTTTTGAAGATTTTTGGATTTTCTGTCGTGAAGTCCTGACAGGGTGTCCGAATGGCAGAATGTTACGGCGGTGACTTAAGATTTTACTTTAAGTGTTTTTTTTCTTCATGAGGTCTGAAAAGTCGGTTTGAAGCTGCTGAATGTCCCGGAAAATTATCCCGTGCATCCCGGCATCCAATGCTCCGGAAATATTCTCTGCAAGATCATCGATGAACAGCACATCGTGCGGTTGAACATTCATCGCTGAACAAACAAGCTCATAAATTTTTCGATCGGGTTTCATCACTCCGAGATCGAATGATGTAAAGATGTCCGGAAAATATTTGATGATGGAAGAAATACTCTCAATTTTTTCCCAGTGACATGCACACGTGTTGCTGAGAACAGCGATGCGGTATTGTTTCTTTACAGCTTCAACGAACGGAATGATCTGCTGATGATCGGCAACAATGATGTTGTTGAATGCTTCAAGGATCTGTTCACGCGGAAAACGGCAATCGAAGATCGCAAAGAGTCCGTCGAGGAATTCATCGGTCGACATCTTCCCTTCTTCATACAAGCGGATGAACGGTTTCAACGGAGCATCGTACGGTGCACGCTGTTCCTGTGTGACGAGTCCAAGTCCGTTCGGAAATGATTCGAAATCGATGTGCATCAGAACACGGCCGAGATCAAACAGAACTACTTTAGTCTCAACAAATTCTTTCATGAGGATTTAATTGACAATTGATAATTGAAAATGGATAATTACCTATTCGCGAGTAAAATATTATTACGATGCTATTTTTTCGATCAAGGATATTGCTTCGGCAATGCGTTCAACACCTTCGGCATGTTTCAAGAACGACTGCAGGAACAGATTACGTCCCTCCTGCTTCAGCTGCACCTGCGGTTCCTTTACGGCGGAAACGTTCGCCATCATATCGGTGAAGATACCGCTCTCATAGAAATGTTTATCCTCTTCCATCGGCAGATAGAGACGGAGTGTCCGTTTGTTC
>CALROS020000043.1:0-8910 GCA_943369855.1 Chitinophaga pinensis
TCATTCAATATAAAATCAATCAGCACATTCAAGAGCAACTCAAGGCGCAATAATTACGATGACAAAATTACGAGCAGCGATCACCGCAGTAGGTCACTACGTTCCCGAAAAAGTAATGACCAATGCAGAACTGGAAAAATTAGTCGATACGAATGATGAATGGATCCGCACGCGGACCGGTATCAGCGAACGGAGGATCCTCGAACATGGCGCAACGTCGGACCTGGCTGTTCCCGCCGTTCAGATGCTGCTGAAGAACCGCGGTATCACCGCGGATGAGATCGATGCGATCATCTTTGCGACCGTCACTCCCGATATGTTCTTTCCCGCCACGGCATGCGTCCTTCAGCAGAAGATCGGTGCAAAAAAAGCGTTCGGATTCGACATCTCTGCAGCATGTTCCGGATTTGTCTACGCGATCTCGGTCGGCTCGCAGTTGGTGGAAACAGGTGCATATAAGAAGGTCCTGGTCGTCGGCGCGGATAAGATGAGTTCCATCCTTGATTATACCGACAGGAATACCTGCATCCTGTTCGGTGATGCGGCCGGTGCGGTGCTGCTGGAACCGACGGACGACGGAGTGCACGGCATTATCGACCATAAATTGTATTCCGACGGCAGCGGCGGAGATTTCCTCTATATGAAAGGGGGCGGAAGTCTCAATCCTCCTTCACACGAAACGATCGACAAGAAATTACACTACATCTTCCAGGATGGGAAGTCCGTCTTCAAAGTGGCAGTAATGGGAATGGCCGATGTCTCCGCAGAAATTCTGCAGAGGAATAATCTTACCGGTGCGGATGTTGACTGGCTCGTGCCGCATCAGGCGAACCTCCGCATCATTGATGCGACGGCGGACCGGATGGGACTCGATAAATCGAAAGTGATGATCAATATCAACCGCTTCGGAAATACAACTGCGGCAACCATCCCGCTCGCACTCTCCGAGTGGTGGCACGCAGGAAAAGTGAAGAAAGATCAGAATCTTGTCTTCGCAAGTTTCGGCGCCGGTTACACGTGGGGCGCGGTCTATGTGAAGTGGGCATACTAAGAACAATGGATAATGGAGAATTGATAACGGAGAATTAAATGTAAGAAGCCCCATTATCAACTATCCATTTTCAATTATCAATTTTTTGATTTTTTTTTATGAGCGTAGCATATATTTTTCCGGGACAAGGTTCGCAGTATGTCGGCATGGGTAAGGACCTGTGCGAACAATTCCCCGAAGCAAAGAAGTATTTCGACGAAGCGGATTCAGTATTGGGTTTTCCGCTCTCGAAGATCTGTTTTGAAGGTCCTGAAGAGGAGTTGAAGCAGACGAAGAATACCCAGCCGGCGATCTTTTTACACAGTGTTGCTTTGTGGAATCTGCTGAAGCCGTCCGATGCAGCGATGGTGGCAGGTCATTCACTCGGTGAGTATTCAGCGCTGGTTGCGGCAGGAGCGATCTCATTCGCGGATGCGATCAAACTCGTCCGTCTTCGCGGTGAGCTGATGCAGAAAGCAGGCGAAGAGAATCCTGGAACAATGGCGGCGATCGTCGGACTCGATCCGAATGTTGTTACCGAAGTGACGAATGCTGCTTCAGAAGCGGGGATCGTCCAGCCGGCGAACTTCAATTCACCCGGTCAGATCGTTATCTCCGGTTCGGTGAATGGTGTTCGTAAAGCGATGGAACTGGCAAAAGCACGCGGTGCGAAATTGGTGAAGGAACTTGTGGTGAGCGGAGCATTCCATTCACCGCTCATGCAGAGTGCGAAGGATAAACTGAAAGCAGCATTGGATTCTACAACCATCAATGATGCGAAGATCCCCGTCTATGCCAATGTCACGGCAAAGCCGGTGCAGAAAGCAGATGAGATTCGGACGCTGTTATTTGAACAGGTGACGAGTCCGGTGCGGTGGGAAGAATCAGTGACGAACATGGCTTCGGCCGGTGCAGTAAAATTTGTTGAAGTCGGTCCGGGCAAAGTGCTTCAGGGACTTGTTAAACGTATCGCGGCATCGGCGGAGACCGCCGGAGTCGATAAAGCAGCGGAAGTGAAGTTATAATGTCTGAAATCGTCATTGGAAATTACAAGATCGATCCTGTTCTCTTTGAAAAAGGATTCTCCCGAGGCTGCGGACCGTATCAGTGTGAAACCACCTGCTGCTCATCCGGTGTCTATCTCGATCCGAAGGACCGTGATGTGATCATGGAGCATAAAGAGGAAGTGAAGCTGCAGATGGACGAAACGCAGACGACGAATGAATCCGTCTGGTTCGACAACAAGCAGGAGCAGGATGTCGATTTCCCCTCCGGCGTTGCTGTCAGCACGGAAGTGTTCAACGACAAGTGTGTCTTCCTTCGTAAGGACGGCCGGTGTAGTGTTCAGCTCGTCAGTGCGGAAAAATACAGCGATCCGTGGAAGATCAAACCGTTCTATTGTGTCGCATTCCCGATCGCTCTCGATCACGGCGTGCTGACGTATGACGATTATCAGGATGGAAAGACCAAATGCTGTTCCATCGTGGCCGATACTGATGTAACACTCGTTGATTCCTGCAAAGCCGAACTGGAATATGTGCTGGGGAAAGACGGATACCTTCAATTGCAACAATACAAACTGGCTAAAGAATCGGGTAAGTTGTAACATGTCATGCCAGCGTACGTCCCAAAGGGATCCCTTTGGGACTGGCATCCAGACGTGAAATATTATATCTATATTCTTGCAAGTCAGCGTAATGGCACTTTATATATCGGCATGACGAATAATTTGCGTCGTCGAGTAGCAGAACATAAAAGTGAATTGGTGCCTGGCTTCACTCACAAATATCATGTTAGCATGTTGGTATATTTTGAAGAATACTCGGATCCGCGGGACGCGATAGCAAGAGAAAAACAGTTGAAGTGGTGGAAGCGTAAATGGAAATTGGAATTGATTGAATCATTCAATCCTGATTGGAAAGATCTTACTAAAGAACTATAAAATTAATTCACTGGATTCCGGCGTTCGCCGGAATGACAATGTAAATCGTATGACAAACTATAATCTTTCGGGTAAAGTAGCACTCGTCACCGGCGGTTCCCGCGGTATCGGTCGTTCCATCGTCCTCTATCTGGCGCAGTCCGGTGCCGATGTTGCGTTTACATACCGCAGCAAAGTGGATGAGGCAAATGCGCTTGTCGCAGAACTTCAGGTGATGGGGCGAAAAGCGGCTGCCTTCCAGTCCGATGCAGCGAATAGTGCTCAATCGAACGACGTCGTTCAGAATGTGATCAAAGATTTCGGCAGGATCGATATCCTTGTGAATAATGCAGGCATCACGAAGGACGGACTCCTCATGCGGATGAGCGAGCAGGATTGGGACGATGTCATCAATACGAATCTGAAAAGTGTCTTCAATTTCACCAAAGCTGCCTGCCGTCAGATGATGGGACAGCAGTCGGGCAAAATCATCAATATTTCGTCAATTGTGGGGGTTATCGGCAACGCCGGACAATCGAATTATGTCGCGTCCAAAGCCGGTGTCATCGGATTCACGAAATCTATTGCAAAAGAGCTCGCTTCTCGCAATATTCAGGCGAATTGTATCGCTCCCGGATTCATCGAAACAGATATGACGGAAAAGTTGAATGAAAAGCAAAAAGAAGCTATCTTGACCGTCATTCCGCAGAAGCGTATGGCGAAGCCGGAAGAGATCGCGTCGGTCGTCTGCTTCCTTGCTTCGGCTGATTCCAACTATATCACAGGCCAGACGATCAATGTGGACGGCGGGATGGCGATGTAAGCTATTGACTCATTGATCCATCGGTTCATTGAATCAATCAAACGAAAATTCAAGTTTTTAACATAATAAGCAGCACAATTCAGTAACCTCAAAAGGAGAAACACCATGTCAGATGTCGCAGCAAAAGTAAAAGATATCATCGTCAACAAACTTGGCGTTGATGCAGCACAGGTCACCGAAACAGCTTCCTTCACGAACGATCTCGGCGCAGATTCACTGGATACCGTCGAACTGGTGATGGAATTCGAAAAGACCTTCGGTCTGAGCATTCCGGACGAAGATGCAGAGAAGATCGGCACCGTCGGCGATGCGATCACCTACATCTCCGCTGCAAAGAAATAATCTATCATTTACAGACCACACCGTCACAGTCCACACAGTTTGTTCTGTGACGTTGTGGTTTTTTATTTATATCCGTGCCCGCCATCTCAGTTCGCGGCACTTTTCTAACCTCGATCGTCATTCTGAGTGAGTCCCGATGCAGTCGGGACGAACGAAGAATCTGATGGAACAACGCTTCCTTTCACTCAGCATGACATTCGGAGGCGGATGAACGCATCTCCGCCGAACCAATAAAAATTTTACAGGAAAGAACTCTATGGCTTCTCGTCAATTACGCCGTGTTGTCGTCACCGGAATGGGTGCAGTCACCCCCATCGGACTGACCGTAAAGGAATTTTGGGCAAACGCTCTTGCCGGAAAAAGCGGTATCGCCAACATCACCTATTTTGATACCACGCAGTACGATACAAAATTCGCCGGTCAGCTGAAAGGATTCGATCCGCACAATTATATGGACCGGAAACTTGCACAGCGTGTGGATCAGTACACACAATATGCGCTCGCTGCCGCCGAAGAGGCGATCAAAGATTCCGGTGTGAATCTCGAGAATGAGGATAAGGAACGTGTCGGTGTTGTCTTCGGTTCGGGCATCGGCGGATTCAAGACATTCCAGACGCAGACCACGAACATGGTGGAAGCAAAAGGACCGGGTCGCATCAGTCCGTTCTTCATTCCGATGATGATCCCGGATATCGCTGCCGGTCGCATCTCTATTAAGTATGGTCTGAAAGGACCGAACTACGCAACGGTTTCTGCTTGTGCTACAGCTTCCCACGCCATCGGCGACTCACTTATGCTTATCCAGCGCGGCATGGTGGATATGATGGTCTGCGGCGGTTCGGAAGCCGGCATCTGCGAAATGGGTATCGGCGGATTCAACGCTTTAAAAGCGCTATCCACGCGTAACGATGCTCCCGAAAAAGCGAGCCGACCGTTCGATAAGGACCGTGACGGATTCGTCATGGGCGAAGGGGGAGGGATCCTCATTCTTGAAGAATTGGGACACGCAAAAGCACGCGGTGCGAAGATCTATGCAGAACTCGCAGGCATGGGCTTCACGGGCGATGCTCACCATATCACCGAACCGGCTCCAGGCGGCGAAGGTGCTCAGCGTTCCATTAAAATGGCGCTCGCTGATGCAGGACTCGCACCCACGGACATCGATTATGTAAATGCACACGGAACATCGACTTATTACAACGACAAATACGAGACGAACGCCATCAAGACCGTGTTCGGTGATCATGCACAGAAGATCGCAGTGAACTCCACCAAATCTATGATCGGTCACTTACTCGGTGCCGCCGGTGTTGTCGGCGCCATCGCGACCATCATGAGCGTGGTAACGGACGAGATCCATCCGACCATCAATTATACAACGCCCGATCCTGAGTGCGATCTGAATTATGTGCCGAATCTTTCGATCAAGAAGACGGTGAATGCAGCCATCTGCAACGCCTTCGGCTTTGGGGGGCATAATGCCACTCTCGCATTTAAGAAATTTTCTGAATAAAGATCAAAAGTGGTCCCGACGTTCTTAGTCGGGACGACGCTGGCGTTCAAAAAATTCGCAGAATAGATCTCACACAAAGGCACAAAGAAAATCTGTAGGGACGGACGCAAGTCCGTCCTTTGTTTTTTCGACAAGAAAATGTTCATCAAAAAAAGGAAGAAATTATGGAACAACGAAAATTAGGGAACAGTAATTTGAACCTCTCCGCCCTCGGCCTCGGCTGCATGGGTATGTCCGAATTCTATTCCGGGCAGGACGATGTGGAGTCGGAAGCGACCATCCACCGTGCGGTGGAACTCGGCATCAATTTCTTCGATACGGCGGATATGTATGGTGTCGGGAAGAATGAAGTTCTTGTAGGCAAAGCGCTTAAACCGCACCGTAAGGATGTGGTCATCGCCACGAAATTCGGTAACATGCGAGGCGCGGACGGGGCATTCCTCGGAGTGAACAGCCGTCCGGACTATGTGAAGAAAGCGTGCGATTCCAGTCTGAAGAATCTCGGCATTGATGTGATCGATCTCTATTATCAGCACCGCGTCGATCCGAATGTTCCTATCGAGGAGACGGTCGGCGCGATGAGCGACTTAGTGAAGGCAGGGAAGGTCCGCTTTCTCGGTCTTTCCGAAGCTGCGCCGGAGACCATCCGCAGAGCGCATAAGACCCATCCGATCTCCGCACTGCAGACGGAGTATTCGTTATGGACCCGCGATGTGGAAGCGGAAACACTTCCTCTCTGCAAGGAACTCGGCATCACCTTCGTCGCATACAGTCCTCTCGGCAGAGGGTTTTTGACGGGACGATTCACCTCAACGGAGGAAATGCCTGCAGATGATTACCGCAGGAGCAATCCCCGGTTCGCCGGTGACAACATGGCGAAGAATCTGGAACTGGTGAAACGCATTGAAGAATTTGCGAAATTAAAGAATGCAACGCCTGCTCAAGCGGCATTGGCGTGGGTCCTTTCGCAGGACTTCAACATTGTCCCCATCCCCGGTACAAAAAAACGGAAGTATCTTGATGAGAACGCCGCCGCTGCATCCATCCGCTTTACGAAAGATGAACTTCAGCAGATCAATGAAGCGATCCCTGTTGGTTCTGCATCGGGCACCCGTTATCCCGAACGCGGAATGGCGACCGTCAACCGGTGATCCTTGGAATTATCGCTGTCATGCCGAGCGGAGGCGTGGCATGACAGCTGTTTTCCTTCTGCATTAACAAAATTCCCTCAGGCAATTCTCCCCATTTTTCCCTATATTTATCACAATTAATTGAACTCTTCATTAGCGCGCACAACCAGTGGTTCTTTCGCGATTTCGTCAATTCTTTGCATCGCTCTTCGGAAAACAGGACCGAACACTCCACACTCTCTACTCCCGCGTTGACTGGAACCAATTACAATCGGTCTTACGTTATTCTATCGTCAACAAAGATTATTTCGTCCGTGCTCTCGTCCATCGTTCATTCATTCCTGTCTCCCATATCGAAGGACTTGAATCGAATGAGCGGCTCGAATTCCTCGGTGATTCCATCCTGAATTTTGTTGTCGCCGAATATCTCTATGCGCAGTATCCGGATAAGGAAGAGGGCGAACTGACCATCATGCGCGCTCGGTTGGTGAACCGTAAAGCTCTGGCATTCTGTGCGAAAGAGATCGATCTGAGGAAGTTCATGCTCACGCACACCAACTCAGCCGGGGTGCAGGAAAAAGGATTCGACACGATCCTTTCCGATGCGTATGAAGCGGTGATCGCCGCATTGTATCTGGACGGCGGAATGAAGGTCGCGAAGGGATTCATCCTCGAACGTCTTCACTCTGCACTTGCGAACGGATATCTTAAAGCGAGCGATCAGAACTTCAAAAGTGAACTTCTTGAACTCTCCCAGGCGAAGGGGAAAGGTATCCCGCGCTATCAGACGTTGAAAGAAGAAGGACCGGACCACGACCGCACGTTCACGATCCAGGTGCTCGTCGGTAACGATCCGTTCGGCACCGGCACCGGAAAGAATAAGAAAGAAGCGGAACAAGCTGCAGCAGAAGTTGCTATTGCAAAACTGCAAACGACCGAAACATGAATGACATTTATTTGCAAACGCCCAACATCTAGTACCTATAACCTAACACCTTCTCAAACAACATAATTTTCTTCACTGATAAAAATATGAACCTCAACCTCAATCCTACAGACATCTTCGAACCCCGCCACATCGGTCCAAACGAAGCAGAGACGAAAGAAATGCTGAAGACCATCGGCGCAGCATCGCTGGATGAACTCATCGAACAGACCGTTCCGGCGAACATCCGTCTTGAAGCTCCCATGAAGATCAATAAAGCGATGACGGAACTGGAGACGATCAATCATATCCGAGGTATAGCCGCAAGGAATAAGGTCTTCCGTTCATTCATCGGTGCAGGATATTACGGAACGATCGTTCCGCAGGTGATCCAGCGGAACATCCTTGAGAATCCGGGTTGGTATACGGCATACACCCCCTATCAGGCGGAGATCGCACAGGGACGGCTCGAGGCGCTGCTCAATTATCAGACGATGATCATCGATCTCACCGGGATGCAGATCGCCAATGCGTCATTATTGGACGAAGGGACAGCCGCAGCCGAGGCGATGTTCATGATGTATTCCCACAATCACGAAAAGAAGGGAAATCAGTTCTTCGTTTCCGAAGAATGCTTCCCGCAGACCATTGATGTGCTGAAGACCCGGGCCGTTCCGCTCGGTATCGAGATCGTGATCGGCGATCACCGTAAAGAAAAATTTGGGGAGAAAGTGTTCGGTGCACTCATTCAGTATCCCGCAGGGAACGGAGCGATCTATGATTACGCAGAATTTTGTTCTCAGGCGAAAGCTAAGAATGTCCTCGTGACCGTTGCTGCCGATCTGCTTTCCTTGACGATGCTGACCCCGCCCGGTGAATTCGGTGCTGATATCGTTGTGGGAAGTGCACAGCGATTCGGAGTCCCGATGGGCTACGGCGGACCGCATGCTGCATTTCTGGCAACAAAAGATGAGTATAAACGCGTTATGCCGGGACGCATTATCGGTGTTTCCATCGATTCAAACGGTAACAAAGCATATCGAATGGCACTGCAGACACGCGAACAGCATATCCGCCGTGAAAAAGCGACCAGCAATATCTGTACAGCGCAGGTGCTTCTTGCCGTAATGGCGAGTATGTACGGCGTCTATCACGGTCCCGATGGACTTAAAAAGATCGCTTCGCGCGTTCATGGTCTCGCAAAGGTCCTGGATAAAGGACTGAAA
>CALROS020000044.1:0-8660 GCA_943369855.1 Chitinophaga pinensis
AATGATGGACTTCATGGATATTTGTTATCGAAGATAGACAAGTTTGATCGTCCGGTGCGTCTCACCGGAATCGAATCGGCAGAAATACGTTCCGCTGCTCAGCGATGACGGCGGCTGAAAGGAGCGCTGATACTCACCCGGTTCCTTCACCTCATGTTCAAGCACCGCCACTTCACGTCCGAGCGTATCGTAGATCTTCAGCGAAGCGGCACCGCGCTGAAGAACGTTGTAGCGGATGACGGTTGACGGATTGAAGGGATTCGGAAAACTTTCCAACAATGCAAAATGTTTTGGAGCAGATGATTCACTTCCCACGCTCATCGGCAATTCGGTGATGGAATTGAGATACTCTTCCAGCCGCGTGTAACCGCTTGGACCGACGGCATTCCTGTCCGCAGCGTCGTTCGGATTCAACCCTTTGCTTGTTTCCCACACATCCGGCATTCCATCATGGTCAGTATCATCGAGGGGAACGCCGGATACAAGCACCGGCCATCCGCCCACATCCATCTGCGAATCGATAATGCCGTGTGCAACGTTCGTATCAAGATTGTTACTCTTCTCATACAAGTGCGAATGTCCGCTGAATAACGCAGTCTTGTTCGCTGTTTCGAACACGATCCTCGCATCCACAGTATCGCGGCGGGGAAGTATCGCTCCCGCATTCTTCAGCACAAGTGCGTATGCTTCCTGCGCGGTCTGTGCGGTCATTTCCGGTACAACGAACGGAATGAGTGCGCGGGACTTCGCCATCGTGAACTGTGTCGGCACCTGCGGGAAGACACCTTTCCAGTTATCATTTGTCACCGCAGTATCGCCTTCCATCACATTGCCGTTGATATAGAAGACACCGCTCGAATCATAGACTCCCGAAGGATTGAAGATGCGTGTCTTCACGCTGCTCTTTGTCGCGGGTCCCGGCTTATAATAATTGCCGACGATGTTCACGAAACTTGATTCCGCTCCGTAGGAACTGTTGAATCCCCAATTGTAGATCACATTGTTCCGGAAATCGAGATTCTGCGAGTAGACCGTTCCCGAACCGGCCGGTGTCGCGCCGGAGAAACGCGGATTCCTGCTGGAATGATGCGCCAAGAGATTGTGATGGAACGTTGTGTTGTATCCGCCCCAGATACCGCCGTACCCGTGCGTCCCTTTCGGGTCCTTATTATTATAGAGACTCTCGCCGATCAGACACCATTGTACAGTGGAACTGTCGTATCCGTAGAACGAAAGTGATTCATCGATGGACCAGCTGGCAGAGCAGTGATCGATGATGATATTCTTCTTTGCATGCGGTGTGCTACTGTAGCCGTTCAGTGCATCGTCGATCGCCGTTCCTTCGTCACCGAAGCGCGAGCGGATGTGGCGGACGATCACCTGATTGGCGCTGATGTTGAACGTGAAATTCTTCAGACAGATGCCTCCGCCGGGAGCGGTCTGTCCTGCAATGGTGATGGAATCTTTCTGGATCCGCAGAGCGGAAGTGAGGGCGATAGTGCCGGAGACTCTGAAGACGACCGTTCTCGCACCGGTTTGATTGACAGCGTAACGAAGACTTCCGGGAAGCGAATTGTCGTCGAGTGTGGTAACCTCGTAGACCTTGCCGCCTCTTCCGCCGGATGTGAAACGTCCTCCCCCTTCGGCGCCGGGAAACGCAAGTTTCTGAGCTGATGCAGCAGCAGTCAGTATCAGCAGAGCTATGAAGAGGTGTGATCTCATGAGGGGTTCGGAATATCGTCAGCAGTAAGGTACGGAACTCTTCACGTACAACACCAGAGGAATCCTTCGGTCGCGCATTACACGTTTGTTCCACACGTTCCGGGATGTTCTTCACCGGAAGCTCCAACGGTCATAGACAGTACTGCCGGAGAGAAGCAATCCCTCCGGCAGTAAGAATACATTACTTCAACAGCATCATCTTCTTTGTTTCAACAAAATTCCCCGCGCGGAGCGTATAGAAATAGATTCCGCTGGAGAGTTTGGATGCGTCGAACGATGTTTCGTATCCGGACGCCTGCTGCAGCTCGTTCACCAGTGTCGCCACTTCCTGTCCGAGCATATTGAAGACCTTCAAAGAGACCATTCCGTTCACCGGAACCTGATACTTGATGGTCGTGCTGGGGTTGAACGGATTCGGATAGTTCTGTTCGAGCGAGAAGACATTCGGTGTGACATTTTCGATCTTAACCGCGGTCAACGGTGTACCCCATCGCGGATCTCCCGCTGTTTTACCGTCGGTCGTGACCAACGATGCAACAACGGCAGAGGATGCAGAGATCCTGCAGTTGAGTGTATCGAAATAATACTCGACCAATTTACGGTTATAATCATATGTCCAGTTACCGGCTGCGATCTTTGTGAAGTTCGCATCACCGCTGTTCTTTTCTTTTCCGTCGCCGCCGTCAGCGCGCGGTCTGTAGATCCATCGGATCAACTTCGTCATGAGCGCCGGTGTCTTTGCAAGTTTCAATGTTACTTTTTTGAATGTCGCATTGCTGTCCTTGCCGTCCGCTGCCAGCTTCTTGTTGATGCCCCATGTTAAAGCGGGACCGGCATTCTGATAGTACGGTGCGTACGGCTGTGTCATGGCGAACATCGCCTGTCCGGAATCCGATACTGCATAATAATTGTTCGAGATATCCCACTTCGCTGCGGAGTTCGGATTGGTGAGGACCCACGCCATTCTCGGTTTGCCGTTCACGGGATCGAGCTCACCCGGATCTCCGAATTCACCCTGTCTCAAATATGCGGTGTCGGCACCCAATGCAAAATGGTCGACCAGAACATTGTTCTTGATCTGAAGGATCCCGCCGCCGGAGGAGTCTACTCTTCCCAGTGAAAGGAATCCATGATACGAGAGTGAATTGACCACGGTGTTATGATTGAAGATGAAATTGCGGATGGGACCTTTTGTCGCCTGATAGTGACGGACGACTCTGTCCTGCAGGTTGACGAATGTGCAGTTCTGGATATCGCATGTGTCAACATCCTGATCACGAAGATCGAGTGCTTTTCCTGCACCGAAATTCGAATTCCCCACGAAACCAAGGTCGGCAAAGATTGTATTGGTAACACGGACCGTTGTCGGTTTCCCGTCTGTGCGGATCGCATTTCCGTTCACCGATTTCAGGATACAGCTGTCAACATACACGCTCGCACCGGTTCCCGATGTATTCACAAGGATCAACGCGCCCTGCATTCTGTCCATATTCGAATCGACCGGTTCATAGTATCCGCTCATCATGATGTTCTTCAGAGTGATAGAACCGCCCGCGAGTGTCGCAAAGTTTGGCGGAGGATTTCCAGACGCGGTGGGGAAAAGATAGACGGTCGGTTTGTAATGCCCTGTTCCGCCGTACTCAGCGCGGAAATTCAATTTGGAATTCGCCACCGGAGCAAGGTTCCCGTTCAACAAATAGATTCCGTCCTTTTTAAGGACGTAAACCCGCGTTCCGGCCTTGAATTCCGCACTCGATGTGTCCTGATACACCAGAGTGTTCAGATATTTATTCCCCGATGTAGTATAGTCTTGCAGTACCAGATCCTGAGCTGTCGAGAACATCGGACAGAGCAGTATCAAGAGAATGAAAAAACGGTATGTTTGTTTCATTGTACAGCCTCCTGTAAATAAGTGGATTGAACAGTGTGAATGATAATAGCGGAACTGATATATCAGAGTGTTACTTTTACTCCCATGTCTACAGTCGTTCCATAGAGCTCCGCGGTATTGGGTATCTGCCACGGCTTCTTCTGGTTCTTCTGCGACGTTGTCTCCTCGTTGTTGGTCAAATTATTGATGTTCACGAACAATGAAATATTATCGGTCAGCTTTTGCTTCAGGGCAAGATCGATCTTTGAGAATGTGTCGACCATAATATCGGACTGTCCGTCGCTTGAATAGCTCTTCACATATTCATCCTGATAGAAATATGACAGACGTGCGGAGAAACCTTCAAGATCGTACCCGATAGCGGCGTTCCCGTACAATTTCGGCTGACCTTCCGATTGCCGCGTATATTCGGTCGCTACGTGATACGGATTCTGTGTGACGATCCACCGTCCGCGGACAAAATTGGAATCGGTCCGGTACAGGGTCTGATTGCCGATGATCTGCGTTTCCGAGCGCGTCAATGATACGTTATATGAAACCGTCACACTGTTCACATAATTGAGCGCCATGAACGAGAAATTCATCTGATGTTCAAATTCTACTCCCCATGCATACGACGGCTTAGTGGAATTGTACGGTACGGTAAGATAGGCGCTCGGATTCCGCAGGATGAGTGAACGGAACGGTTCGGTGCTTGTCCAATCCATCCCCATTTCGGTGAACAGTGAATCCAGAAATTGTTTGTCCACCTGAACATTGCTCATCTGATGGAACATATTGTCGAGCTTCTTGTAGAAGACAGAAACGGAGACCAATCCTATAGTGTTATTGAAGACCTGAGCGTTCAATTCATAGTTCCACGCTTTCGTATCCTTCAGATCCGGATTTCCGACGGTGAGACTCGAATTGGAATTCTGGATGAAGAATGTCGGCAGCCGCAGATTGAAATCAGGACGGGCAAGCGCTTTATAACCGGCAAGACGGAAGGTAAGGAATTCGGCCGGGCGGAGCGTCAACAGCATGTTCGGCAGGATATTCGTTTCAGAATAATGGATCGTGGAATCTCTCGGTACATCGGTAAAACCATAACGGATACCGATATTCGAGATGGATCCTGTCGAGATCCTGGCAGTATAATCGTTGGATTCAGACTCGACGCGGGCCCCCAATAACAGCGAGACCTCCTGACCGTAATTCAGCGTGTTCATGATGTAGCCTGCCGTGACCCCTTCAGCGATGCTGTAATTGGATAATGCCGCACGAGCATTGGGAAGATATTCCACTTCTCCGTTCACACTGGCGCTCTTGGTAAGATCATACCAGAGTTTCATGGCGTCGGTATTGATCAGCGGTTTCATCGAATAGGTGCCGAGAAGATTGCGGGACGGAGCGGGATAATCGATAAAATCGGATAATGAAGGTGCGCCGAATTTTGCGGCATTCTGATAGTAATCGCCGAACCGCGAGTTCTTCATTCTGTTCGTATCGATCCCGACCGTAGCGAGGGAATGCAGATAACTGTTATCGTCCAATTCCGAGTTGGACATCCACCGCGATTTTTGTTTCACTTTACCGCCGGCCTTCACCTCGCCGGAGATACCGTCGGAGACGATATACTTCTTCATCACGTTCAGGAAAGCGGTCTTTTCCTTGTCAAAATTCTCACGCATGTAGAACATGGCGGTGGAACATGCCGCGGCGGAGAAATCATTCCGAGCGAACGGGATGATATGGATCTCAGGATGATCACGGGAAGACTGGATACCGGATGCAGCTCCGTTATTCTCGGTGAATTTCAGCGCCAGATCGTACGGATTCTCAACCCGTGATTGTGCGAACGAAAGACTCCAATCAACATCGAATCCTGCCAGGAAATTCTTCCCCTGCAATGATGTGTTCATCGTGCTGATATTCTGTTCGGAATACCGGAAATTATAATCCCAAGGATCATTGGAACCTGCGCCGGGATAGACACGGTCATACAGCATAATGTCGCGGCCCGTGCTGCTGTACATACCCGAGAGCTTGACCGATCCGCTGTCCGGTGTATTGAAGTCGATGATCCCCTGAATGCCGTTTCGTGTCCTTACTTCATCGGTGAAATCAACGGTAAAGGATTTGATCTTATAATCACTGTAGATGGAGGTATTCTGGTTACCGGATGCAGTGTCGTACAGAGGAGTGTAAGCATAATCGATAAATTCTCTGCTGCGGACCTTCCGTTCGAAATTTCCCTGCAGCTGAACACCAACAACATCATCAAAGAACCGTTCGCCGTATCGGAGCCCGACATCGTATTGCTTAGCGGACTGCATCAGTTTATTATAATCACCATGGACATCGAGAGATATACTGCGCATGGACGGAGCTTTCCGGGTGACAAGATTGACCGCGCCGGCGATGGCATCAGCATCCTGATCCGGTGTGAGCGTTTTATAGAGTTCAATACCGGCGAGCGAACCTTGAGAGATGGTGCTGAGATCAACGTCGCGTGTCTCAGCATCCGTCGCCGGGATCTTGACGCCGTCCACTGTGATATTGCTGAACTTCGAACTCAGTCCGCGGAGAACGATCTTGGTAGCCTCTCCTCCGGAACGGACAAGTGCTATACCGGGCAGACGACCGATCGCTTCTGCAGCATTCGCATCGGGAAGCTCTTTGATCTTCTCTTCTGAAACAACATTCACGATCCGCTGAGAGGTCAATTGCTGATTGATCGCTGCCACTTGTCCCCTTGCCTGTGCGGTGATCACGACTTCCTGCCCTTGGATAACATCCTGTGCAAGAGGAACATTCAGATTGAGATTCTGCCCGCTCACGATGGTGACCGGAAGTTCTTTGGTCTTGTACCCGAGATATGCGATCCGGACGATGCAACGTCCCTCAGGAATATTCTGAATTCGGAATTTACCGTCGATATCAGAGATTCCGCCGATGGCCGTTCCTTTAATGAGGATATTCGCACCGACAAGGATCTCATTGCTCGATGAGTCGGAAACCGTACCAATGATGATACCTTGAGATTGAACAGATTGAAGCAGGAGGAATATCAAGACGATCAGAATTCTAACAGAGGAGGATGTAGAAACATGCATACGTGGTCCTTTTTGCTGACTATATCGTTTACTTTATCGTTAACTTAAAAGAAACTTTTTTCAATGTCAAGCAGATTCTTAGGGGCGTTTTTCGCTGTTATTCTGTTGTTCGTCGGGATGAAGCAGTGCCGGATGGCATTTTAACAGTGCGGAGGTTCACAGGAGATGGTTCTGTTGGGGTAAGCGCAGCGTCGTTGAGCACTCCGTTCGGGACGGGAATCCTATTATGGTCTGCTGCGCGGTCCTTCAGCAAGTAACTCCATGACCTGCTCCAGAAGGGCTGCGGGACTGTACGGTTTTTGGAAGAACCGCTGGGGACGGTTCCGGTCGAACAACGAGAATGTTTCATCCTCGGAATATCCGGAACTGAGGAGGACCTTCACTTCAGGATTCAGCGCATACAATCGGTCGTAGGTCTCCTTCCCGTTCATCCGCGGCATGGAATAATCCAGGATCACCAGGGAGATCTCTGAGGAATGACGCTGATAGATCTCGATCCCTTCCAGCGGATCGACCGTGCCGATCATGATGATCGGTGTATCGGAAAAGATATCCTGAACAAGTTCGATCACGGAATGATCGTCATCGATCACCAGGATCGTCTTCTTCTCCCCCGGAGGAAACGATCGCGTCTTTTTCTCCGGCAGTTCGGACGGATGCTGAACATTCTGGATCGGCAGAAGCACTTCGAACCGGGATCCCTTTCCTTCTTCACTGTGAATATGGATACTTCCGGAATGTCCGCGGATGATACCGAGTACGGCGGCAAGACCGAGTCCTCGTCCCGTGAATTTCGTAGTGAAGAACGGATCGAAGATCCGTGAGAGTGTCTCTTTGCTGATACCGCATCCGGTATCGATCACTTGGAGCAGGGCATAGCTGCCCGGTGCCAAAGGCTGATCCCCGACCCCCCGGTATTCCGTTTCCGATTCCGTGATGGTCTTCCCCGATGTCTGAATCGTAATTGATCCCTGTTCCGTTCCGATCGCTTCGCCCGCATTGATGATCAGGTTCATGATCACCTGCTGGATCTGTCCGATATCCCCTTTGATGGTCAGCGGAAGCGGAGAAAGATCGAACATCATCTGCGCATTCTTCGGGACGGATAATTCTAGGATCTGCACATTGTCCTTCACCAGTCCATTCAGATCGAACTCCACCGGAAAGAGTTTCCCCTTGCCGGAATATGCGAGCAGCTGACGCGTAAGACTCGCCGCACGCTCCGATGCTTTGATCGCTTTCGAAATATTGTCCGCGACAGGACTCTCCTTCGGCAGTTTGCTCAATGCAAGGGTGGACTGTCCCAAGATAGCGACCAGAAGATTGTTGAAATCATGGGCGATACCTCCTGCCAATGTACCGATACTCTCCAATTTCTGTGAATGCCGGAGCGATTCTTCGGCCATCTTTCGTTCCGTCAGGTCGATATCGATACAGAACAATTCCTGCGGTTTGTCAGTGATATGGACGATCGTATGACTTGAGAAGACAGAAACACGGGTCCCGTCCTTCCGCATCAACGATAGTTCCGCCGCCGGTATCGGCTCACCGGTCGTTGCCATCATCGTCATAGCTCCGCGCACGGCTTCTTTCATCTCTTCCGGTATGATCAGATCCAGAAGATTCCGTCCGATCGCTTCCTGTTCCGTATATCCGTAGAGGCGTTCCGAGGCACGGTTCCAATACTGCACCGTTCCGTCCGGAGCGTATCCCTGCACAGCCACCGTTTGAACATCCTGCAGGATCTTTTTGAACCGCATCTCGCTTTCGCGCAGAAGATCGTCCGCTTGTTTCCGTTCCGTGATATCCTGGATCGTTCCGATAAGACGGACGGGCTGTCCATCCGCATCACTCTCCAATTCACCGATGCCGTACACCCACCGTTCCACCCGCGTCAGCTTATTGATGATACGAGATTCGATATTGAACCGGTGTTTCTTTCCGAGGACATC
>CALROS020000045.1:0-8549 GCA_943369855.1 Chitinophaga pinensis
ATACGAGAATGAGATCGATGCAGAGATCGCAAAAGGACATCTGGCCGATGCCGGCATTACCGCAATGATCGCGAAGGATGACGGCGGGGGAATGATCCCTTCGCTGCAGATCGTTGAGGGAGTTCAGCTCATCGTGCCGTCAGGACAAGCGGTCCAGGCACGCTCCATTCTGGGGTTGAAACACGAAGAACGAACATAACATACCATCGTTCTATGATACTTCGGCCGCACTGAATATTCCTTCACCGGCGAAACTGCTGCCGGTGATCATACTCATTGTCTCCTGTGCGGCAGGTGCGGTACTGTATAATTCTGTGCCGGGAGCATTCCTCTTTTTCGGCGATGCCGTCTCTCACCTCGTCCGTGCACGCCAGTTCATCGATTCACAGCAGCCGGGACTCATCAATATCGGCACTGTCTGGCTCCCGCTTCCGCATCTGATGCTGTTACCGTTCGCAGCCGTGGATGCACTGTTCTATTCGGGAACAGCAGGAGCATTCCTCGGTATCCCTCTTCTCATTTCACTCTCGGTAATACTCTATGATCTTCTTGAGCGGCTGACCGGTTCCACGCGCATCGCGTTCTTCATCGCTCTTCTGTTCTGTATCAATCCGAACATTCTGTACATCGCAATGACGCCGATGACGGAGATACCGCTCCTCTTCTTTCTGACCTCCGGTGTTCTCGCGTTACTGCATTTCATCCGTTCGAACAGAGTGCGCTGGGCTGTTCTCTCTTCCGCGGCTGTCGCATTGGCGACCCTCTGCCGATACGAGGCGTGGATCCTTGCGCCGTTCCTTTCGATCGTGATCATGAGCGGTATGAAGAACCGTCAGCACACGGAAGTTCCTGTATCATTTCACCGAATGATCTTTGCCGCGGTTGTTCCGTGGACCGGTATCATCTTCTGGTTCGGGTGGAATTATTTCCAATACGGTGACGCTCTGAAATTCGCCCATTGGACATTCGCTGTGGGAACATCCGCCGTCAGAACGTCACTGCAGTCGAGTCCTCAGGAAATGTTCCGCATTCTCGGTACGGCCATGGTGTGGATCTTCGGTCCGGTCCTTCTCCTGGCGGGATTGGCCATGGTGTTCTCCCTCCGGCGTCTGAACAGGAACAGGGAACAACTCGTGGTACTCGCATATTGTGCATTACCGATGCTCTTTTCCGCAGCGGCGATCATGCTCGGTTTCGTTCAGGTCGACCGATGGTGGTGGAACTGGAGATTCGTCCTTCCGTTCGGTCTCTTTCTATCGGTGGCGGCCGCGCTGGTGTTGAAAGAAGTGATGCAGAAGAGTTCTTCCCCTCTCATTTTCAGATGTATCATCACAGCTCTATTCTTGGTGCCGCTCTGTCAATTGATGCTCCCATCGGTCGGGACGGCATTGTATCATGACGCGCAGAAAAGCTACGATGAGCGTTCGCGGACGGCATCAACACTCGGCAGTACACTTGCCGGCGCATACACCGGAAGCACCGTTGCGATGATGACCGGGTACGGTGTGGGGCAGCGGATCATGATCTCCAGCGGACTTCCGCTGCGGACCTTTGCCGTACATTATTTTCCCGACCGTGAGCTTTTGAAGTTCTCTGACCGGTTCATCATTATTGGAATGGATGTCCGTCCTGATTCGGATGAATTCTCACGGTACTGGAATGAGCACCGGTCGGACCTTCTTCGTTCCTACCGCATTCTTCAGCAGGACCGCTACTTTATCTTTTTGGAATACCGGTGAACCTTCCCGGATCGCCCTTCGAAGATTATCGCTGCGTGTTGCCGGCCGTCACCTGAACGCGGAATATTGTTTTGAAAAGGATTAACTACACTTTCATCCCTTTGATGGATTACAATCGGCGATGGTTGGAAGTATACTTCACTATGCAACACATGGAACTCATTGAAGGGAAACTATCATTATGAAACGGACCATCGTTATTTCACTCATCGTTATGCTGTTCGGATTGACTGAACAGATGACTGCACAATACTCATCATTCCACAATCCCGATGTCGCCTGGGGACTCTCCGCCGGCGGCGTTCACGGCAGCAATATCAGCGGCGACAGCTGGATGTTCCAGTACCGCGCCTATCTTCAGGTGAATATCGTTTCGCCGGTGCTGATGGCACAGGTCGGGGTCGGATACGCTGACTTAAAAGCGACCAATGTCTATCATGCGCAGACCGGTACCGCCGATCTTCGCCTTCTGCTCAGTCCGTTCGTGCTCTCGAATTTGAATCCGTATCTCTATGCGGGTGCCGGCGTCTCTAAATGTCTCAACACCAGCGGTTCTGATTATCTGCCGATGGTGCCTGTCGGTGTCGGACTCCAAACGGAGGTCTCCAAAGGGATGCTGCTGAATTTCGATGCAGGTTTCAATTTCTCGCTGTCGGATGAACTGGACGGCCGTACGCGCTCCAACGCGAATCTGAATCCGCTCACCAATCAGAAGCAGGATGGATTTTACGGATTCACCGTCGGTATTGTATTCGCCATCGGGAATTAATGCACTCCGTTCATGTCATCATCATTGTCTAAGGACAATTTGTCTTTCACAGCACGACTGTCCTTAAAGGAAAAAAATGAAGATCAAAATATCAATTCTCATCGGCATCATCATTGCGCTCTTCGCATTCAGTGCCGGCTGCTCGGAGGATACGGTTGCAACGAATCCTTCGTCATCATCGGTGGACCTTTCCGTGGGTTTCTCGAAATTAGGAACGAATACATCGCTCATGAGATCATTTGCGACGGATTCGCTGCGTATCGACAGCATCATCGTTGTTCTGCAGAGGATCAAATTCGAATCACATATCGATGACGCCATTGCCGATTCTACAGGTAAGGACAGCATTGATACGGACATCGATGCGAATTATACATTCAAAGGACCGTTCATGGTGCATGTGCGCGATTCCATGAGTGTGAATTTTGCCACACATGTCTTGCCTGCCGGAACCTATACCGGGATCAAATTCAAGATCCATACCGTGAAGAAGGGGGAATACTGTGAGGACAGCGATTCACGCAATCACCGTCTGAGTACCATAAGCAGTGATTCGTTGGCAGGATACAGCATCGCCGTATGGGGTTCTATCAGGAAGAATGGGGTCTGGGTGCCGTTCGCATTCAAGTCGAACATCGAGGTCGAGTATAAGCTCAAAGGGAACTTCACGATCGCCGGCTCTACGAGTACGGTCGCCATGGCGCTTCGGTTCAATACTGCTGATTGGTTCAAAGATCGTTCGTCCGGTGTCCTGCTCGACCCGACCGATACAACACTGCTGAACAGAGTTGCGATCAATCAGGCGATCAGAGCATCATTTGATAAAGGCCGCGGCGGCAGGGATGGTGATCATGACGGTCATCCTGATGACTAGGATGAAATGCACAGCGTAGGAATGGATCCTGTCTCCGAAAGGGGGCAGGATTTTTTTTGTGAACGTCAGGCGAAGAAATCAAGACCGGTTACACATCTCCGTAAGTTCATGGAGCATACTGGGATCAACAGAAAACATTCCTGAACCATCCTTCTTCTTGCATCCTTTGCTGAGGTGGATCTCTCCGATACCGTCCATGATCAGGAACGGTGCAAGTGTTTCTTTATTGATCCCCGCTCCCGGCATGATCTTCATTCTGCCGTGTGATGCTTCGGTCAATTGTGCGATCATTCCGATTCCTTCGGGAGCCGTCTTCTGCTGGCCGGACGTCAGCAGTCTCACCGCGCCGGCAGCGATGATCTTCTCCATCGAACTGAACGGATCCGCAGCCGTGTCGAACGCCCGATGGAATGTTACTCCAAGCGGCTGCGCACGGAGGATCAGCTCCGCACTCCGTTCCAGATCGACCGACCGGTCCGCATGTAAAATTCCCAGCACGATCCCGTTCACGCCGAGTGTTTTGAACTGATCGATCTCGCTTTTCATCTGCTCGAATTCCACATTCGAATAGCAGAAATCTCCCGCGCGAGGACGCACCATCGCGTGGATCGGAATGGTGAGAGCTCTGCGTGCTTCTCGGACGAGTTCGGCGGAAGGAGAGAGCCCGTCCGCGGCAAGATCGGAACATAACTCGACCCTGTGCGCGCCTCCTTGCTCAGCAGCGACGGCATCCTTCAGTGTATCCACCGCTATTTCGATCAGTACGCCCATACAGAGATTCCCGGGAAATGAAATGTGTCCACTTCATTGCGTGAAGCGAACAACATAGATTGAATATGTAAAGAAGTTCATTACTTCTTCTTACAAAAGCAATCTTCTTCGGTCAGGCTGGCGGTTTGTTTCGTTGAGGAATGTTCTAGAAGATAAGGATATAGGATAATGAAAAACTGAACGAGCCGAGTGCAAATCCCATCAATACATCGGTCGGGTAATGCACGCCGAGATAGATCCGCGAGAGTCCGATCAGCACCGCCAGAACGAAAAAGAACGGCAGCAGGACCGGAACGGCGAGGCTGAACAGCAGTGCCGCGACAGTGGCGGCAGCGGTATGTCCGGACGGGAAGCTGTATTCGTCCTGCGGGATGACAAGATTCTGAATGGAGGGATTCCTCCTGAACGGACGGTGTCGTGTGGTGGATTGCTTAATGATCTTATAGCAGATCAGTTCTATGGCAAACGCAGTAATGCCCGTTGTGAGCCAGGGCAGTGATACATCCGTGAGCACATAAAAGAATAAGGCGAGAATCGACCAGAGGTAGCCGTCGCCGAGCGATGAGATGATCTTCATGAACCGTGTCAGAGAAAGTCTCCGCTGTGCAATGATGCGGAGAATTGTCCGGTCGTCCCACAACTGTATCCGATGTATCATCTGGTCCATTGATCACCTCAATTGATTGTATGCAAAGATCGTTTTCCTGCATGTTCTGCGGATTACGCCATTGTTAAATCAGTATTACCACTGCATCGTTCGATACGCTGAACAGCGTAGAAGCGGTATTCATGCCCTGTTTGCGGGAGTTTCTAATCAGGATAATATTGAGTACACTACTGACGACAATGGAAGAATACCCTGCGGTGAAAAAATTCGCTTTGCTCTTTTGCATCTTCATCGGAGTGCCGCTGTTCCCTCAAACGCGGACTCTCGATTCTTTACAGGCAGCACTCCCTTCGCTGGAAGGGAAGGCCCGTCTTGAAGTACTGTACAAATTGTCCAACGACATGGAAAGCGTCTTTCCCGGACGGGCGAAGGAATACGGACTGGAAGGGTTGACCCTTGCACGCGAACTCTATGATTCCGCCTCCGCCGCGACCCTGCTTTCCTCACTGGCATTCAGTTCATCCGAGCTGGGGAATTTTTCCGAAGCGCTGAATTATGCATACCACTCATTGGAGATCAGTGAAGCGATCGCCGATAAGAAGAGGATCGCCAGTGCCCACAGCACGCTCGGCATCACCTATGTCTATCTCGGTCAGTACAGTAAAGCGTTGAGCCATCATCTTATCGCCCTCCGTCTCCGCGAAGAATTGGGATTGAACGACCGCGCGGCGAATACCATGAACAATATCGGCATCGCCTATCACAATATCGGTCAATACGATAAAGCCATCATGTATTATAAGCGGGGGATGGAGAAACTCGGTCCTGCGCTGAACGATATCGTCCGTGCACGCTATTACACCAATATCGGTTTCGCGGAATTCAAACGGGGCAATCTCGATTCGGCGAAATATTATTATCAGGAAGCCGAACGGTTATCGGCCCGTTCGCCGCTGAACGGAGTGCAGGCATATCTCTATTTCAATCTCGGAACGCTCAATGCCGAGACAAAGGATTATTCCGCATCCGTGATATATCTGGAGGAATCCCTGCGGCGGTACACGCTGCTCGGACAAAAATTCGGGATGGTCCAGCTCTACAATGCCCTTGCTCGGACCTATGAACAGACGAAACGGTATTCGGCTGCGTTTGCGTATCTTGACAGCGCTGTTGCCCTGGCGAAATTGATCACTGCTCCCGATCAGTTGAAGGAGAGTTACGAGATCTACTATCACATCTATAAAGTGACCGGACCGTTGGCGAAGGAATATCAGTACTTCCAGTTGTATTCCGCTGCGAAGGATTCACTGATGAATTACAACGAATCGAAGAAGATCGCCGAAGCGTTGTTCTCCCACGAGATCGCCGAACAGCAGCGTCAGATAGAGCTGCTGAAGAGAGAGAAGACCATCTCCGACCTGAATGTGGAAAAGGATGATCTCTGGAGTAAGTTGCTGTTCGGCGGGATGGTCTTCGCGTGTATTGCCGCCATATTCCTCTATTCGGTGAACTACCGGATGAAGAAGAGCCATACCACCATCGAGCAGAAGAACATCCAGATGGAACTGCTGAACAAAGAACTGCAGGAAAAGATCGGCGAAGTGAATATGCTGACCGGATTCCTTCCGATCTGCTCCAACTGCAAGAAGATCCGTGACGATAACGGGGAATGGGAACAGATGGAGATGTATATCTCCAAGCGGAGTGAGGCTCAGTTCTCTCACGGCATCTGTCCCGACTGCATGCAGTCGCTCTACGGTAATGTGCTGAAACGGTATAAGAAAGATGAGTAGGTTCCCTATTTCCGCAAACAGTTACAGGTGACAATGGAACAGAAACACTGCACCGTCTCCGCTCCCGGCCGGGTCTGCCTCTTCGGCGAACATCAGGATTATCTCGGTCTGCCGGTGATCCCTTCCGCCATATCGCTTCGGGTCGCTGTCCGCGGCGAACACCGCAGCGGCAGAACAATTCACATCGACCTTCCGGATATCGGCTCCTCGGAAAATTTTTCGCTCGATGGACCGCTTCCGTACATTCGTGAACGGGATTATTTCCGGAGTGCCGTGAATGTCATCCGCCGGCACGGATTCACATTCAGCCGCGGATTGGAATGTGTCGTCCGCGGAAAGATCCCTATCAATACCGGTACCTCCAGTTCCTCCGCGCTCATCGTTGCATGGGTGAATCTGCTCGCCCGCATGAGCGATCAGGCGGCGGAACTCGATCCGTCTGTCATCGCGAAATATGCGCATGAGACGGAGGTGCTCGAATTCGGCGAACCGGGCGGGATGATGGACCATTATTCCACGGCTCTCGGAAATATCATCTTCCTTGAATTCACTCCCGTAACGAACGTGACCCCGCTTCATCCGCCGCTCGGCACATTCGTGCTGGGGGATTCCGGCGAACCGAAGGATACGAAATCGATCCTCTCCCGTGTGAAGGACCAGGTGATCATGATCGCCAAGAAATTATCGGCGGAGCATAAGGAATTCTCACTGCTCACCGCTGCCCCTGAGGATGTTCATCGGTATGGAAAAGAATTGAATGCGGAGCAGCAACAGCTCCTGCATGGAACACTGCGGAATCATCAGATCACACTCAATGCGAACGAATTGCTTCGGAATGAACAGCTCGATCACCGCCGTATCGGCGCGATGCTGAATGAACATCAGGCGATCCTCCGCGATGCGCTCCGCATCTCCACTCCCAAGATCGACCGGATGATCGATGCTGCGCGCAGTGCCGGTGCGCTGGGGGGAAAGATCAACGGCTCCGGCGGCGGCGGATGTATGTTCGTGTATGCTCCCGAGCACGCCGAAGAAGCGGCCGAGGCGATCGAACGGGCGGGCGGGAAAGCATATATCGTCTCGTCCGATTCAGGGACACGCTTGGAGAACGGGGATCTGCTCCATGGGTGAACGGCTCGTGATACTGGCCGGCGGAGTTTCTTCCCGAATGAAACGTTCCGCTGCATCATCCTCGCTAGATCCGCAACTGCGACATGCGGCGGACCATCGTCCGAAATCGCTTATCACCGTCGGCGATGCGCAGCGTCCGTTCCTCGATTATCTCCTATACAATGCGCGCTCGGCGGGATACACCGACATCGTCATTGTCATCGGTCCGAATGATGTGTTGATGCGTTCGTATTACGGAATACAGGACCGCGGCAATGCATTCCACGGACTCTCCATCTCGTACGCTGTTCAGCATATTCCTGAAGGACGAAGCAAACCGCTTGGGACCGCCGATGCGCTGTTACAAGGATTGCTCACCGTCCCTGAATGGTCCGGAACATATTTTTCCGTATGCAACAGTGATAATCTTTACTCGGCGAATGCTCTCCGCGCGGTAACTCACGTGCCGTCGGGCAGCTCCATGATCGCTTATGATAGTGCCGCACTGGGGATGAGTTCCGGCCGTTTCGCTCAATTTGCCGTCATTAAAAAAAATGCGGACGGTCTTCTGGAAGCCCTCATCGAAAAACCGACCGAAGCGGAGATCGTGCAATGCCGCTCCGCCTCCGGACATGTCGGTGTAAGCATGAATCTTTTCCGGTTACCGTATGACAGGATCCTTCCCGCATTGAACGATGTTCCTCTGCATCCGATTCGTCAAGAAAAGGAACTCCCCGCCGCCGTACTGCTGATGACGAAGTCCTCCAACGAGAACGTGCGAACGGTCGAGATCGCTGAACCGGTCCCCGATCTGACGTCCAAAGATGATATCGGACCGGTGAAGGAATTGATCCGGTCATCCTTCCCGCATGAACTGTGGAAATAG
>CALROS020000046.1:0-8452 GCA_943369855.1 Chitinophaga pinensis
CTGCCGATTATTTCATCCATTTAGCAAATAACTGTACTATATCGGACCGACAGGAAAAATTAATTCCGTAAAAATCGGTGAGTACAAATCTGTTGCCACAAAAGCACAAAGAAACAAAATCCCACAAAATGGGAATGAACATTCCCCAAACACAAAAGCCGGCTCGCGCCGGCTTCATGCTTGTAAGATCTTCTCCCGTCAGAACTTTGCAGGGACCTCGCCGGGGATGAACTTCAGCGACTCCGAGTTGAGGCAATAGCGCAGTCCGGTAGGACGAGGACCGTCATCGAACACATGACCAAGATGAGCATCGCACCGCGCGCAGTTGATCTCCACCCTTCTCATTCCCCAGCTGTTGTCCGCTTTCTCAACGACATGCTCTTTCATCACCGGCTGAAAGAAACTCGGCCAGCCCGTCCCTGAATCGAACTTCGCATTCGAAGCAAAGAGCGGAAGGTCGCAGCAGACGCAGATGTAGATCCCTTCTTTCTTGTGGTCATAGAACGCACCGCAGAATGCCCGTTCCGTCCCTGCTTCACGCGCAATGGCATACGTCTCCGGCGGAAGGAGTTTCTTCCATTCCGCTTCGGTCTTGACGACCTTCGGCATTCCGGTGTGATAGACATCCTTCAGATATTCTGCGATCGGTTTCATGGTGGTATCCTTTGATGATGGTGGATTTTTTCTTTTCTGCATCATACTCCCGAGCGGTTCCCCGGAATATGCTGCGGCCAGCGCGGCGATACCGAGTATCCCGAGCAGGACCAGTGCAATAATTGTTTGTCTGTTCATAGGTTCTTTCCCTTTCACCATCTACAACAGCGCAATACTTCGAATTGTTCTCCCATAATGATAACAAAAGTCTCACAAAGATGTGATACTTTCGGTTTTGTTCTTTTCTCCACAAATCGCACTAATAAACACGAATGAACATATCTGAATCATGTGAAAAAACCTTTCGCAAAGACGCAAAGTGACCAAAATTAAGCACTTTATTGACTTTGAGTTTTGGCACCGATGCGAGAAGACTTACATGATCAAATATTCGTGCTCATTCGTGTTATTCGTGGATTATTTTCAAGAATTTAAAATAAAAAGACCGGCATATGCCGGTCCTGAGAACTTGATGCGAAGATACGCAGCTTAATTATTGCGTGATGTCGGAGTCTCTTCATGGAAGCTCGAAGAGATACCGTCCATAATGTGCACGCGGGCGCGGATCTCGTTCAGTTTCTGCATGATCGCCATCACCTTCTCGCTGCTGTTCTCGGCGAGCGCGGTGACGAATTCCTTGATGTCATCATCATCGCACTGCCGGAGGGTCTCTTCGGAGAGACGGACGATCTCGGATTCCAGCTGAAGCGCGCGGGTGAGTGAGTTGCAGGTGTTCCTGCAGTTGTGTTCGCAGTAAAAATCGTTCATGGCGATATTCATACGACCTCCTCTTTATGTTCCATCATATGATGAGTTTCGGCAAACCGTTGTCCGGTGCGCAATGCTTCCTCATTCATCGGAATGAGATGGTGATGCCGTTCAGGCAGTACTTCCCTCAACGCCTGAAGGACATTCGCAATGGTGACGATCGGACGGCGCTCGAGAAATGCTCCAAGCAGGATCATATTCGCTACTTGTCTCTTCCCCATCTTCACCGCTTCGGCAACAGCAGGGATCGTAAGGATCTCAATATCCTTGCGCGTGCTGGGGGTGATGATGGTGGACTCCTCGCAGAGAAGCAGTCCGCCCGGTTTCACTTTACTGTCGAATTTCTCCAGCGACGGCTGATTGAGGATGATAGCGGAATCGAACATCGTTACGATGGGAGAGCTGACCTTCTTCGGCGAGACAATGACGATACAGTTCGCCGTTCCGCCGCGCATCTCCGGTCCGTATGCCGGCATCCAGCTGACTTCTTTTCCTTCTTTCATTGCGGAGTAGGAGATGATCTGTCCCATGGAAAGGACTCCCTGTCCCCCGAATCCCGCAATGATGATTTCCTGATTATCGGTCATAATATTCTTCCTTATCATTTCATTGCAGCGGGGACCTTGATGTCGCCCAGCGGAAAATACGGGAACATATTCTTTTCCATCCACTCGTTCGCTTCAACGGGATTCATCTTCCAGCCCGAAGGACAATTGGACATCACTTCGATGAAAGAGGTCCCCTTCTTCAGCTTCTGAGATTCAAGCGCTGCTCTGAATGCTTTCTTCAATTTTCGTACGGCGGTCGGCGTATGCACAGCATGCCGTGCGACAAAATATGCGCCGGGAAGCATCGCGATCATTTCGGTGATCTTCAGCGGCTGGCCTGCCGTATGCTCATCGCGTCCGTACGGCGAAGTGGATGTCACCATTCCGCAGAGTGATGTCGGAGCCATCTGGCCCCCGGTCATTCCGTAGATACCGTTGTTCACGAACACCATCAGGATATTCTCGCCGCGGTTCACCGTGTGGATCGTTTCGCCCGTGCCGATGGCCGCAAGATCTCCGTCCCCCTGATACGAGAAGACATATTTTTCGGGAAGGACCCGGCGGACGCCTGTCGCAACGGCGCTTGCTCTGCCGTGCGCGGCTTCCTGCATATCCACGTTCATGTACTGATAAGCGAAGACAGAACATCCGACCGGAGCAACACCGACGGTCTGTTCCGCAATTCCCATCTCATCGATCACTTCCATCAGGATCTTATGAACAACGCCGTGCCCGCAGCCGGGACAGTAATGCATCGGCGTGTCGGTGAGCGTCACCGGCTTTTGATAGACCATTTCCATCGTACTGATGTCGATCGTGTCTGTCGTTGTCGTGCTCATAGATACCCCGCCGATTGATTCTGCTGCTGTTGTTTTTCGGACATTGATTCCACTTCCAGCATGATCTCTTCCGGTGTGGGGATCATCCCACCCATGCGTCCTTTGAAATAGACCGGGCATTTTCCATTCACGGCAAGACGGACATCTTCCACCATCTGTCCTGCGTTCATTTCTACGGTGAGGAACATCCGCATCGGATCGGCGAACGAAGCGATGATCTCGGTCGGGAACGGATACAAGGTGATCGGACGGATAATGCCGACATTGATCCCTTTTGCCCGTGCGATGTCCATCACTTTATTACAGATACGTGCGGTGAGTCCGAATGCAACAAGGATGATATCCGCATCTCGCGTGTTGATCAGCTCGCAGCGGACCTCCTGTTTCAATTTCCGATATTTGTCCTGAAGATGATGATTGATCATCTCCATCTTATCCGGTTCGATGTGGAGTGACGTGATGTAGTTCCGTTCACGCGACTGCGGTTTTCCGGTGGTCGCCCACGGCGAAGGAACTTTCGGCAGTGATCCGGCTTTCGGCAGATACACTTTTTCCATCATCTGCCCGAGTGCACCGTCCGCCAGGATCATTGTAGGAATTCTATACTCTTCCGAAAGTCGGAAACCGTCGAACACAAAATCGGCCATCTCCTGTACGGATGACGGAGCGAGAACGATCAGATGATAATCACCGTGACCGCCTCCTTTTACTGATTGAAAATAATCTCCCTGTGCCGGCTGGATGGTTCCAAGTCCCGGACCGCCGCGCTGCACATTGGCGATGACGCACGGCAGTTCGGCGGCGGCGAGATACGAGATCCCTTCCTGCATCAGACTGATGCCGGGGCTGGATGATGTTGTCATCACCCGCGCACCTGCGCCGGATGCACCGTAGACCATGTTGATGGACGCAACTTCGCTCTCCGCCTGAAGCACGACGGTCTCTTTGTGCTGCGGAGCTTTTTCCATTAAATATTCGAGGATCTCTGATTGCGGTGTGATGGGATATCCGAAGTAGGCATCAAGGCCGGCGCGAAGCGATGCTTCAGCCAGAGCTTCGTTGCCCTTCATGAGTTTCGGGGACTCATCGTGTTGTATGGCAGACATGACTTCTCCTGTTCAAGTTCAATGACAATTACGCTGCCTGCGAGGCAATATGCGGATTCGCAGTGCGTTTGGATTTTGCTTCGCGGTAGACCGTAATGGCCGAGTCCGGACAGACCAGCGCACAGTTGGTACAGCCTGTGCAGTTATTCTGAACGAGCTGGGCGAAGCGGTATCCTTTGTGATTGATGGTGGCGGAGAGGCCGAGGCTGTCTTGCGGGCAGGAGACGATACAGAGTTCGCATCCTTTGCAGATTTCTGTGGCAATAGTGACGGTGCCGGAGATCATAGAAAACTCCTATATAATTGAAACGCTATACTTCAATTATAGTGCCACAGCGAAACCGCTGTTTCCCGTCAAATTATTGTACTTTCGTCCGTCGGATTTGCATATTCAAGAAGGTGGAAACGCTATTCCTATAAAGAAAAAATGTTCGGAAACATTCTGTATTCCGAAGAATTGGAATTGCGAAGAAGTGATGAAGAATTATACGTTCAGAGGAGTTTAGAAGAGATTTGCGAAAATAATAAGAGGGAATTGTCTTAAATAAAACCCCGGGAAGGTTGACGGGGGAATCATCCTTCCGCGGGGCAGCTCAGACATTATGCAGCGAGCGAAACTTCATCCGCTGCTTTCTTCATGATGCCTGAAACAAGTGTGTATAAGGATATCCATGCATTGCGCACTTCGTCCGTGAAGTCTCCGCCGAGACAGCGCTCGAGCGTCCACAGCAGCGCGCTTGCGGCGATATCGAAATGACCGGTAGTAACGCCGTAGGATTTATGTTCACGGCCGAGTTTCTGCAAAATGGGAGTGACCGTTTCCATCTGATCGAGACTGTGAACGATCACTGCCAGGGACTGCATGAATTTCATCCCCATCACTTTCAGATCCTCTTTGAAGAGCGGACGGACATACGGAGCGATCTCGAACAGCCGGCTGAAGAAGAGTTCACCGGTCTCTTCGGCGATGGGACCGATCTTTGCGAAGCTGTTCACAACAAGTTCTTTTTGATGCAGAGTCATTACGGTGCTTTCATATCATAGAACATGAATGATGTTTATGATACAAAAATACCGCGCGGATGTGAACTCCACAACTGAATGAATGTATAGTTCGGCGGGAGTGTGATATTCATCTCTATCAATAAAAATGCCACGCACATTAAAGGTGGGTGGAATCATAAATATTAAAGAATGTGCCACGCACTTTGGAAGTGCGTGGCACATTTATATCACGTTAAAAAAAGAAAGTGGGACACCCTAAAAGGGTGTCCCACAAAAAAGCATTATTTTAATAGGAGCATTTTAATGGCTCTCGAAGCACCGTTGAATTCCAGGCGTGCCACGTAAAGACCGCCGGCAAATCGGGAGGCATTCCACGAAGTGCGGACAGTCCCGGCATCCCGATATCCGTGCAACAGCTCCGCTGCTTCCCTTCCGAGAACATCATAGATACGCAGCGAGACCATTCCGCTCTGCGGAATGCGGAACTCCAGCTGTGTTTCAGGATTGAACGGATTCGGATAATTCTGAGAAAGGGAGAAATGTTCCGGGATGGTCGTATTCTGCGCTACAGAAGTGTACGGGAATATTTTTGTGATGGTAAAATCCACCCAAAACACACCGGCGCATGATGGGATCTTGGACCGGAGTGCATCACCGATCGTCTTCGGCGGATCGGACAACTGCTTCCACCAGACCGAGTCCGCTTTATACCCGAACTGATACGCGGAGCGAGCCGGCGAGAATGTATTCCCCCACGCGGTGAACTCCGACACCATGGCATTGAACGGTGTTCCGGAGAACGTAAAATCCTGACTGTCGTCGACGAACAGAACTTTTCCCCGGTATGTCGGCGGCATCCAGCTCTCCGCGTAATGCTTGATGAACAGTGTGTATGCAGGGTTTATGGACTGCACTTTCTGTTCCCAGCGCTGCACCATGGAATCGGTCAGCTTCCTTCCACCCGAATTCGTGTTGGCGAAAAACCACTCCACATCCACGCCGAATCCGA
Organism: Chitinophaga pinensis; assembly: GCA_943369855.1. GTDB lineage: Bacteria > Bacteroidota > Ignavibacteria > UBA10030 > UBA8401 > UBA8401. The sequence continues at coordinate 5,930 of CALROS020000046.1, forward strand.
TCACACACGGATGCTGCTTATACCGGTTCAGCACGATGGAGATGAGTGTGTCCATACTCGCCGCACCCGGCTCCACCTGGAGCCACACTTTCACGCCTGATGTGTCCAGTTTTGCAAGATGTGATTCGTTATAATCCGTTCCTGTGAATTGGATATTCGGCACCGAAATGCCGCTATTCGGGAAACTCAGCTGCGTGATGCCCGCATTCTGATACAGACTGACGATCCAGATCCCGGCAGGAGTGCTCCCCGGAAATTTCTGCGCCATTCCTTTTGCCACGCGGATCCAATACTCGGTCTGCGGGAATTGACTGTTCGGATAACTGGAGAGGACCCTAGAAGCGCGGAATCCTGCATAGAATTTCGCGGAATCATTCTGAGCGTAGGTCCTGCTGACGAACAGCATCAATATTATTACGGAAAGATATCTCACTTATTTGATCAGCGTCATTTTTTTGGATGCAGTGAAATTCCCGGACCTCATCCGGACGATATACGTGCCGCTGGCAAACCGCGATGCATCCCATGTGACCGAATACGAACCGCGCTCCCGTTCTTCACTCACAAGACGTTCGATCTCTTTTCCATTCACATCAAAGACGGTCACCGAAACGGTTCCTGCGTTGGGGATCCGGAAGTCGATCCGTGTTGACGGATTGAACGGATTCGGATAATTCTGTGCCAGCAGATATTCCGTCGGGACCGATCTGTCCGCAAACTGCACACCGAGCGTCTGTTTCGGACGGAGTTTGCGCTGATAGACGCCGTTGCCGAATGTCGCAGCACGCAGGCGGTGATCCTTCTTCGAAACAGAAACATCGAGAACCATCGCGAACGGCATTCCGTCGAACCACGTTTCCCATGTGGCGCCGCTGTTCACGGACCGGTAGACGCCGAGGTCCGTACCGAGATAGATGTCCGATGAATTGAGCGGATCGACACAGACGGACTGCACAGGCAGATCCGGAAGATTCGATGAGATGTCGGACCATGTCTTCCCTGCATCGGATGAACGAAAGACATGCGATGAACCGTATCCGGAGAATGTTGCGTACGCAATGCGGCTGTCATTCGGATCGAATGTGAGATCGGTCGGAAATCTGTTCGGGATCGCCGACGCTGATTTCGTCCACGTTGTACCGCCGTTCGTTGTATAGAAGAGTTCAAAGAGCGGATATTGTCTTCGTCCCGTTCCGGCGATGACCGTGTCGGAATTCGTAAAACTGACGGCAAGACATGAAACACTGGAAAAGTTGAGATTATTGCCCCCGTTCGTTGCGCTCCACGTGCTGCCGGCATTCGTGGACTTGTGGACCTTCTTCGCACCGGCATACAGGATATTTCCGTTGGACGGCGAGATGACGAACGGCGCAATGAAGTTCGCCGTATCCGATGATGCGGGGGCGAATGACGAAGACCAGTTCACTCCTCCGTCCGTACTCTTGGCAATCGTGAGATTCACATATTCTTCGAAGACGATGGAAGGATTCGTCGGATGAACGGCGCACCAGCCGCCGTCGCCGCCGTAGACCTTATTCCACGACATGCCCCCCTGATATTTCACAGTTCCGTTATCCTGCAGGCCGCCGAGAGCGATCAGGGAATCAGAATCGGCATTGGCAAAACCATTATAGAACTGTGTGGTGACAAATCCGCCGTTCCTGCCGATGAATGTTTCGCCGCCGTCCGTTGACTCGAAGATACCGCCGTCATTGCCGAAGAACATCCGGTTCGTATTCTTCGGATCGATGACGATTGCATGATGATCGGCATGTGCGTACGTGTTGTCGGTTCCCTCCACACCACCCGGAACGATGACCCCTTCATTCGATTTATACCAATATGATTTTTGCGTGAGCGTACTGCCGTTGTTGACTGATTTGTATGCATCGAGTCCGGCAGTATAGACAATGGCAGGATTTGACGGATGCACGAGAGCGACATTATTATACCAGCCCTGTCCGTTCAAATAATCGGTCGTTGAATTCATCAGTTCCCAGGTGGATCCGCTGTTCGTTGACCGGTAAAATCCCAGCAGCGAATGCGTGGATGCACTCGCTACACTAATATAGACTGTTGCCGGATTCGACGGTGAAATGGAAATCGAGGTCCGGCCGAAATTCGATACCGGAAGTCCCGTTGTCAGTTTCGAGAATGAACTCCCTCCGTCCGTCGAACGATAGAGTCCCGGATTCGGAGCGGTATTCCGCTGGCCGCAGGCGATGTAGAGAATCGTAGTGTCGGTCGGATTGATCGCGACATCCATCGCCATCAGTGTGGAATCGACGCGGGTGAACGTGCCGCCTGAATTGAGCGAGCGGTACGTCCCTTCGGATGTCGCAGCGAAGATGGTGCGTGGATTCTTCGGATTGATGACGATCTTTTGCACGGAACGGTTCTGCGAGAAGAGCCAAGTGAGTCCTGTTGCGCTCCATGTCTTTCCTTTATCGGTGCTCTTCACGATCCCGAGTCCATATGTCGTTCGTGCGCCGGGTGTTCCGACGAGCCCGAGTTCATACCCGC
>CALROS020000047.1:0-8448 GCA_943369855.1 Chitinophaga pinensis
AAAAAATAAAAAGAAAAAAATTTCTGTCACCCCCGAACGTTTCTGTCGGGGCTCCAATCATATAGATTCCCGCCAAAAGCATGCGGGAATGACAATTTTTATATAAACCCTACCGCGAATAGATCTCGATCTTCTTCTTGATCTGATCGATGGAGAGACGGAACTTCGGATCGATCTTGATCTGCTCTTCCACGGTCTGGTACGCATGAATCACCGTACTGTGATCGCGTCCGCCGAAATTCAATCCGATCGTCTTCAGCGAGCAGTTCGTCAATTCCTTCGCCAGATACATCGCCACCTGACGGGCGATCACGATCTCCTGCTTGCGTGTCTTTGCACGGAGCAGATCGTTCGGGATGTCGAAGAATTCCGAAACGAGCCGCTGTATCTCTTCCACCGTCAGCGGTGAGCGGACCTCGGTCACAACGGAGCTGAGGACCTCCCTTGCCATTTCGATGTCGATGTCTTTTCCGAGCAGCGATGCGTTGAAGAGAAGTTTCGTATAGCATCCTTCCAGCTCACGCACATTCGATTTCACATTCGCCGCGATGAAGTCCAGCACGGATTCCGGGATAACGACATCGTCACGTTCGCATTTGTTGCGGAGGATGGCGGAGCGTGTCTCAAGGTCCGGCGGCTGAATATCTGCCGTTAAACCCCATTGAAAACGCGAAATTAGCCGTTCATCCAGGCCCTGCAGCTCTTTCGGCGGCCGGTCTGATGAGAGGATGATCTGTTTTCCCAACTGATGGAGCGAATTGAAGGTATGGAAGAAACTGTCCTGCGTCTTTTCTTTACCGGTGAAGAATTGGATATCATCCACGATCAAGATGTCCATGCTTCGATAGAAGTTGGAGAAGTCGGTCGTGGCATCATTCCGGATAGCATCAATGAACTCATTCGTGAACTTCTCGCTTGAAACATACATCACACGCTTTGCTTTGCCGGTCTCAAGCGCATAGTTCCCGATCGCCTGCATTAAATGCGTTTTACCGAGTCCTGTGCCCCCGTAGAGCACCAAAGGATTGAAGGAGGTCCCACCGGGATTATTTGCCACCGCCATCGCCGCAGCGCGAGCCAATTGATTGCTTTCCCCTTTAATGAAGGTACTGAAGACATTCCGTTTGTTCAGGAAGGTCTTTTCGTAGGGAAGGGTCTGCGTATACTGCGTCTGTTCAACTTTAACAGGAACCGCTTCGTGGACCTTCGCCGGAGGTTCGTTTTGTGAAACGACAAGCGAGGGTGACGGTTCATCCGAAGGGACAACAGTGTAGTTCAATTTTGCGGAGGCGCCGAGCACTTTCTGCAGCGCTCCGGAAATGAGGGAGTAATAGTGTTCTTCCAGCCACTCATAAAAGAATTGACTCGGCACAGTGACAGAGACCTCGTTGTTCTCGATCTTCACCGGCTTGATCGGCTCGAACCACGTTTTAAAACTCTGTGAGTTGATCTCCGGCTGGATGTGCGAAAGGATCTTTCCCCACAATAACACTAACTCTTCCTTCTGCTGGTTGCCGGAATTGACCGACGCAGGAATTTCAGAAGGGGAAACAATGGAAATCATAAAACCTCAAACGTTATCAACATCGAACATTGGTTTATACACAATGTTATTCACACGTAAAAAATCACAATTGTAGAAACTTATAGAAAAGAGAGAATTATACACATCAAACCAGTCGCTCTAACCTATTGTAAAACAACGCTCACACTGTTATGTACCCAACTTATCAACAAAGAATGTGCATATCTCTTTTGTAGATTTCTGCCCGCTTCCAAGCCCCTCTTCCATGAATAAAGTTATCCACATTTCATCAACACGGCATCCTCGCGCAGTCTACACTACAGTATATTGCATTTCATGGAGCGAAGTCAAGAGAAAAATTTTTGTATCTGTAAAAATACAACTGAGAGACATCCGAAGAGCACAAATAACATTTTTTTACAGAGCCGCAACGTTGTTCGTGATTGCTGCGGGGCGGGCGCCGGATCCTTATGAGACTCGGTTCCTTCGTTTCGGCCGGCTGGCATAAATTTTTGCGGAAAAAAGAAAAAAAACAGCAGGAAAATCGGAACGTTTACCGTTAAGCATCGCCAACGGTGAAATTTATCTTGTTTGTCCTGCGATGTTTTTGTATTTTTGTATCGCTTTTATTCACCTGGAGATATAATGAAACGTACATTTCAACCACACAAACGCAAACGCCGAAACACCCATGGTTTCCGTGAGCGCATGGCGACCAAGAACGGCCGCAAAGTTTTGTCAAGCCGCCGAGCAAAAGGGCGTCACAAATTGACTGTCAGCGACGAGCCACGTAACTAACGTGGCCTTGCTTTCGTCCGTGCTTCTCTCCTCTCTCTAATTTCAGGAAGCGGTGGTGTGAGTGCGACAGACTCTTCCGAAATCAATCATCCTTCGTGGATACCAATCGTTCACCAATGTCATCACCGGCGGGATTCCGATCCAAGGAACCCTGCTGACGGGATTCGTGTTGACCGACGTATCCGACCCGTCCGATCTGAAAATAGAGATCGGCTTTTCTGTCCCGAAAAAGCGGGTTCCGCTTGCCGCGGACAGGAACAGGATCCGGCGGCTGATGAAAGAGTCCGTTCGTAAACACCGCGACGAGTTCTTTGCTGCGGTCCGGGAAAAACAGACCGGAGCGAAGATCGTGCTGATGTATCGCGGGGAAAAGAACACGCAGGTAGACCGCTTGATGCTCCATGATGTTGAGCCGGCATGGCTCGGCATTCAGCAACAGATCCTGAAAGCGTTATGAAACATCTTCTTATCTTTTTGATCCGCGTCTATCAGATGGTGATCTCACCGTTTCTGCCCGCGAATTCATGCAGATTTTTTCCGACCTGTTCCACCTACACACTCGAATCCATTCAACTTCACGGAGCGTTCAAAGGTTCGCTGCTCGGCGTGAAACGGATCTGTAAATGTCATCCGTATCACGAAGGGGGCTTCGATCCCGTTCCGGAAAAATTCTCACTCAGGAAACAACACTAATATTATGGGAAGACAAGAGACTATCGGTTTTGTTCTGATCGCCGCGATCCTGATGGCGTGGATGTATTACACCTCGCCGCAGCGCCAGCCGCAGCAGCAGACAAAACCCGCCGCCGAACAGACCGCGCAGAACCCGTCCGCCGAGAACGGCGCCGCAAAAAAAGAGATCGCTCAGCAGCAGAGCTCCCCCGTTCCGGCTCCGGCCGTGCAGACGGTGAGCGACTCACTCGGAAAATATTTCAGCGGAACCGAACTCGGAAAAGAACAGACGTTCACCGTTGAGACGGAGAACTATATCGCGGAACTCTCCACCCGCGGCGGCGCGATCAAACAGTGGACGCTGAAGAATCATAAGACATGGGATAATCATCCCGTGCAGATGGTGAATGATCCGCGCGGAGATTTCAGCGTGCTGTTCACCACCACCGACGGCAGGATGATCAACACGAAGAATCATTTCTTCACCACACAGATCCCGACCGGCGGAAAAGTCGTCCTCTCCGGCGACGACAAGTTCACGGTCGAATTCATTCTGAAGTCGGCGGAAGGACGCCTGGTTAAGAAACTGACATTCAAGAATAAAGCGTACGACTTTGATGCGGACCTCGCGTTCGAAGGGATGCAGAATGTCGTCGCGAACTACGAGTATCAGATCCTGTGGGAAGGCGGACTCAAATACACAGAATACAACAGCGTGGATGAATCCAATCTTGCATCGTCGTACACATACGGCGGCGGCGAGCTGAAGGAAGTGAATGCGAAATCATCCGGCGACAATCCGAAAGAGGACCCCTCCGGTCAGACCGAATGGGTCGCGATGCGGAACAAATATTTCGCCATCGCGATCATGGCGCAGGACAAGAAGGCCAGCGGTGCATATCTTGAGGGTCAACACATTGCCGTAGCGAACGGCGGAGTTGTGGAGAAATATTCCATCGCGTTGAAATACCCGTTCAAGAACACAACGAACGAAACAGCGAAGGTCTCCACCTACATCGGTCCGCTCGAGTTCACCACCATCAAGAGTTATGACCGCGATCTGGACAAGATCATGTCGCTCGGCTGGTCATGGATCCGCCCGATCACGGAATACATCTTCATTCCGCTCTTCCGGTTCATCCATTCGTTCATTTCGAACTATGGACTGGTGATCATTCTCTTCTCCATCCTCATCAAACTGGCGCTGCAGCCGCTCACACGCTCCAGCATGGGTTCCATGCGCAAGATGCAGAAACTGCAGCCGCTGATGCAGGAGATCCGCGAGAAATATAAGAACGATCCGAACCAGCTGAATCTGCAGACGATGAAACTGTACAAGGATTACGGTGTGAATCCGGCGGGCGGATGTCTGCCGCTGCTGCTGCAGCTGCCGATCCTGTATGCCCTGTATTCGCTGTTCTCGGCCTCCATCGAGCTCCGTCAGCAGCCGTTCCTTCTCTGGATCACCGATCTTTCAGTGCCGGACGTGCTCATCTCACTGCCGTTCACGCTTCCGCTGCTCGGCAACTTCATCAGCGGACTCACGCTTGCAATGGGTATCACGATGTTCATCCAGCAGAAACAGACCGTCACCGATCCGACACAGAAAGCGATGATCTGGATGATGCCGATCATGATGACGATCATGTTCAACCACTTCCCCTCCGGATTGAACCTGTATTACTTCGTCTTCAACCTGCTCTCCATCGGTCAGCAGTATTATTTCAATCAGCGCCACAAGGACGAGCCGCTGCAGAAGGTTCCCGAGAATAAACGCAAACCGGGATTCCTTGAACGGATGCAGCAGAACATGCCGAAGCAGCCGAAGAAATAACGGAAGAACAGTTTCCAAGAAACAAAAAACCCAAGATCACTCTTGGGTTTTTTTGTTTTCAGCCGGCAGCTGAATATAGAATGTGCTTCCGCGCCCGAGCGCACTCTCAGCCCATATCCTTCCGCCGTGCAGTTCAACGATCAGCTTTGCAATGGAAAGCCCGAGTCCGGTCGACGTCTCGTTGCCGGTGGGGCGCGCAGAGAGTTTTTGGAATTTTCCGAACAGTTTTTTCTGGTCATCCTCGCTCAGTCCCGCGCCGGTATCGTTCACCGACAACCGCACATCCGCACCGATCCTTTCTACGCGGACGACGATCGGAGAGCCGATCGGGGAGTATTTCACCGCGTTGCTGAACAGATTCTCGATGGACTGGTAGAGACGTTCTGAATCCGCCAGCACCATGCTTTCGGCTGCGCCGCAGACCTGCAGATCCACCGACTGCTGCTTTTTCTCGGCAAGCGATCTGTTCATCGAAAGCACATATCCCGTCAGCTCCGAAAGACTCAGCGGCAACATCCGCAGATTGATCTTTCCCTGTTCCATCGCTTCCACATTCAGAAAGTCCGTGATCAGATCCACCATCTGCTGCGCTGATCCGGAGATCGCTTTCGCGGATTCCTTCACCGTGGAGAGATCGAAATTCTCTTCCTGCAGGAAATGCGACATACCGACGATCGTTGTGAGAGGATTCTTCAGATCATGCGCGACGATATGCACCAGTTCTCCTTTGAATTGATTCGCCTGTTCCGCCCTCTCTTTTTCCAGCTGCAGTCGATACGTCCGCTCATCCACCAGCGACTGCAGCTCGTATTCACGTTTCTTCAATACATTGATCCTCATCCGGTATGCCGAGAAGATCATTCCGGTGAACAGAAGCATCGCCGAGATGCCGAACCACGAAGTCTGATAGAAATGCGGCAGTTGGTTCACTACAACAGAAGCGCCGACGGTATTCCACACACCGTCGTTGTTGGAACCGATCACCCGAAAACGGTATTCGCCCGGATCGATACCGGTATATGATACCGAACGGCTGTTGCCGCCGTCGATCCACTCTTTATCATATCCTTCCAGTTTATATTTGAACCGCACCAGGTCCGGAGCAGAAAGACTCAGCGCGGTAAAACCGATCGTGATACGGTTCGCACCGGCGGGTACATATGCAGCGGAATCGATCATATCAATATTATTCCCGTCCGCCGAGACATTCTGAATGTAGACCGGAGGAACGATCGTGTTCGTCGGAAGTTTCTGCGGCGACACGATGGTGACCCCTTTCATTGTCGGGAACCAGATGGTGCCGTTCATCATCTTCCATCCCGCCGGCTGACATCCGCCGTTGCATTCGCTGCTTCCCATGCCGTCCACAATCCCATACAGGGAAAAATCTGCTCTTTCTTTTTCTCCCCGTGCAAGGGCATTCAGCTCTTCTTTATTCACACGGAAGATCCCCTTGTTGCATGTCAGCCAGAAGAAGCCAAGATTATCTTCCTGTATTTCGTGGACGGAGATCGCATCGTATCCTTCGGGTGCAAGATACTGCTTCACGCCGTTCTTACCGAAACGACGAAGTCCGCCGCGGTCCGTTCCGATCCACACGATGCTGTCGGCATCGATATAGATATCGCGGATCTCTTCTTTTGTCAGTTCATGGTTGCCGGGGAACGGTTTCCATTTGCCGTTGATGCCGGGCTCACGAATTTGTATCCCGCCGTCCATTCCGAACCACATGCTCCCGTCGGGATGCTGTGCGATCGCTCTTACTGAATTGCTGATCAGACCGTTGGCGGTCGTATAGTGTGAAAGTTTTTTATTAGAAAGAGAGTAGATGCCGCTCTCGAGTGTGCCGAACCAAACGGTCTTGTCGCGGGATTGAAAACTGCTCAGCGTAGTTTTTGCGGTGATGCCGGAATACCGTTTGAACGAATACGGCGACAATGAAGGCGACGAGTAGACGCCGTCCGATGTGCCGAGCCAGATCGTTCCCGCTTTATCGTCAAGCACCGTGCGGACGATGTTGGAGAGCGGTGTTGAACCGATCGTGTACGTTCGCGCTGTTCCGTTCTCCCATACTGTCACGCCGCCGCCGTTCGATCCCAGCCATTGTGTGCCCCGTCCGTCCTCATACACGGTCCACAGAAAATTATTCCCGAGTCCTTCTTTTTTTGTGAGCGCCGTGAATCTCGAATCGCGGAGACGGTTCAATCCGCCGCCGCCGGTGCCGATCCACAGCGACCCTTCTTTGTCCTGACAGAGCGCCCACACAACATCGGTGGTGAGTCCGTCGATGCTGCCGAGTGTTTCAAAGCGCCCGTTCAGATACCGCGACAGCCCACCTCCGCTGCTGCCGATCCAGACGCTTCCGTTCCTGTCCTCAACAATGGTTCTGATGACATTGCTTGGAAGTCCGTCTTTGGTGGTGAATGTGGAGAACGATCCGTTGCGGTACCGTGTGATACCGCCGCCGCCCGTGCCGATCCACACATTGTCGAAACGGTCCTCGATGATCGAACGGACGATATTGTGTTTCAGCGAACCGCTGGTCGTGTCGATCTGTTCCACGAACGTGGAGGTCTTTCTTCGTACACCTTTATCCGTGCCGACCCAGATCTGTCCGTCCCGCGTTTCTGCGATGGACCAAATGTTCGTGTTCACAACATCGAAATCAATGGAGCGGTCCTTGAATGTTTGTCCGTCGTACGCGATCATTCCCGACTGCGTCCCAAAGAGCATCGTATGATCACGGAGCTCGAGGATCGCAAAGATCGTGGAGAGATGAAGGGATGAATCGACGGTCATCTTCGAGAAGGTGCCGCCGGAATAGAGGTACAGTCCCCGTGAAGTGCCGATCCACATTCTGTTCTGTGAATCCTGATAGAGGGACCTGGGTTGTGCGCGGTCGAACGATTGTTTATAACTTTTGAATGTGACGCCGTCGAAGCGGTAGAGTTCGGAATAGGTCGCGAGCCACAGATACCCGTCCGCCGATTGTTCCAGCGCCACGATGGAATTGTGCTTCAGTCCCTGTTCTTCCTGCCACACATCAAGCTTGTATTGAGTTATTCTCTTCGCCGTAGAGAGGCCGGGCTGCTGCTGTGCCGCCGCTGTTCCGGTGAAAAGAATGAACAATAGTACAAAAAACAACAGCTCCCCCATGATTGAACAATTATTGCGGAAATGATAGAGAACTGCCGCGTGAATTCAAGTGCTCTGGGATACAAACAGGTCTTAGAGAGTTTTAATATTTATGTGTCGGAAATATTCCTACAGCAATTTCGCGAGCCACGTGTTCACGTCGGCGAGACAATCTTCGCTGATCTGGTGTGCCATAGGATATTCGTGATATTCAACGACAGCGTTGGAATTGTCGAGCAACGCCTTGGTCTCGCGAGCCGAAGAGATGGGGATAACAGGATCGCTGATGCCGTGAGAGACGAAGATGTGAAGGTCCTGAAGTTGTTGAAGTGTGTATTCTTTTTCGATCTGCGCGGGTGCAAATCCGCTGAGCGCAGCGATGCCGGTGCAGATGCCGGGACGCGTGAGTGCGATGGAATACGACATGATCGCACCCATGCTGAAACCGAGAAGGAATATTTTTTCCGTCTTCACCGAATTGATG
>CALROS020000048.1:0-8369 GCA_943369855.1 Chitinophaga pinensis
GAGATCCTCGCCGTCTCTTCCGTTCCGGAGCTGGACAAATACAACCGTGTGCAATTCATCCATCCGGAATTCGACCGGCTGAAAACCAAGGATGCCGAGGATGAGACGGACTGGAATTCGCTGCTCAACACCGGAGCGATCATCCCGAAATATTCGTCGAGCGAAGAACTGCGCAATGCGGGACTCGACAACCGCGGATTCCGCCGCATCCTGAAGAATGCGGTGACTAACAATCTCAACTCGCTGACGGAACATCTCCCACGTGAGATCCTGCAGCGGAACACTCTGCTCGACATTCACTCTTCCATAAAAATGATCCACTTCCCGAAATCCTATCCGGAACGGGAACACGCGGTCCGCCGCCTGAAGTTCGATGAGCTCTTCTATTTCCAGCTGCTGATGGCGTACAGAAAACGGGAATTGAAAGGCGAGCTGAAAGGGATCCAATTCAAGATCCTTGGAAATCTTTCCGTCGATATGAAGAAGTCACTGCCGTTCCAGCTGACCGATGCTCAGGAGCGCGTTATCAGCGAGATCCGAAGTGACATGATTCAGCCCGTACCGATGAACCGTCTGCTGCAGGGTGATGTCGGCAGCGGAAAGACCATCGTCGCTCTTTTTGCAATGCTCACCGCGATCGAGAACGGATACCAATGTGCTCTGATGGCGCCGACGGAGATCCTCGCAGAACAGCATTGGCGGAGCATCAGCAATTTCCTGAAGGATATCCCTGTGAATCTGCGTCTGCTCGTGGGAGGCCAAAAGAAAAAGCTTCGTGACGATGTTCTGGAAGACATCCGTAGCGGCAGAGCCGATATTGTCGTCGGCACACACGCATTGATCCAGGAAAAAGTGATCTTCAACAATCTTGGCTTTGTGGTGATCGATGAACAGCACCGATTCGGCGTATCGCAGCGAGCATTGCTGCGCGAAAAAGGAAAGCAGAATCCCGATGTGCTCGTTATGACCGCAACCCCGATCCCAAGGACGCTCTCTCTCACGGTATACGGAGATCTCGACGTATCCGTGATCGATGAACTTCCGAAGGACCGGAAACAGATACGCACGGCGATCCGATATGATAAGGATAAAAAGAAACTGTTCGAATTCGTCCGCGGTGAAGTGAAAAAAGGTAGACAGGCATACGTCGTTTATCCGCTCATTGAGGAATCGGAAAAGATCGACCTGAAAGCTGCGACGAAAGAGTTTGAGCATCTTCAAAAGACCATTTTCCCCGAATATACGGTCGGTCTGCTCCATGGAAAATTGTCATCGGAAGAAAAAGATGAGCTGATGCAGCGCTTCAAAAAGAACGAGATCCAGATCCTTGTCGCCACGACCGTGATCGAGGTCGGCATCGACGTTCCCAATTCTACGATCATGATCATCGAGAACGCCGAGCGATTCGGACTTTCCCAGCTCCACCAATTGCGGGGACGTGTCGGCAGGGGAGCAGAGCAAAGTTACTGCATACTCGTTACGGATGAGAATTATTCCAAACGGACCGTCCAGCTAGCGGCGAACAGGGCGGAAGCACACCGGGAAGTGAACCAGACCAAACGGCGGCTGGAAACAATGGTCGAGACCAACGACGGATTCAAGATCGCTGAAGTGGACCTTGAACTCCGCGGTGCTGGTGAATACTTCGGGACCAGACAGAGCGGGCTACCCGGATTCCGTCTGGCGAATATCGTAACCGATGCTGATATCCTTCAATCCGCTCGGAAAGAAGCATTCTCATTGGTGGAACGTGACCCTCATCTGGTCCGGACAGAGAATAAAAATATCCGGAAAGAATTTGAATTCGTCTTTAAAGATCTTCTCTCGCTGGTCCGGGTCGGTTAACGTCCCATCTCCCTCCCCTGAATCTCCGTTTTTATTTCAATCGAGCTGTACGTAGGTCTACGTTCCGCAATTTTGGCAGAATTACGCGACGAAAAGGACGATTTTCCTCATCGGAAGTCATTGCAACAATATTGAAGACACTGAAAGATTCCTGTCTTCTCCAAAGGTCATTCATCTCAGCAGGACGTCGATGATTCCATGACTGCATCGGCGCACGCTTCATGGAGTTCCATTCTGAGATCACGTTAGGTTCCAGCATTGTCGCTTCTTCGGTAAAGAAGATACTCGACCGTTGGAAGAACTTGTTGGAGGCACAGTCATCGAGAGAAAAAATAGTTGAATGCTGCTCCCAGGGAGAACACCGGCACGATGCTCATCAGAATGCGGCAGCGGAAAAAATAATTTGACGGAAATCCATTCTTCATTTTGCAATTCAAAAAATTTGTTTTGCAAAATAAAATTTTCTTCTCGACACTTATCGTCGGCCTCATCGACTTCCGAAATTAAAATTCCCTCATACACCTGAAAATATGTCGCAACCTCTTGACAACTCTGTATAATTCCGTATATTAGTATAGAATTTTGAATGTCAAAACGACCGTACGACGTTCTTTGATACCATACGCGACAACCATCATCACACGCTGAATGAAAAATGAAGAGACGAACGATGATGATGGAAAAATTTTTCAAACAAACTGTGAAAGGTAACCAAAAATAAATTTTTTGGTACTCTTTTGAATGGATGTAGCATTAGTCTACAACGTGAAGAAGGAAGAGAGCACGGACGCTGCAGCAGCCGCTCAACCTTCGAGTCCGGATCAACAAGCGACTCACACACAAACACAACTCTCACCTAGCGCGGATGCATTTGCGGAATGGGATACGATCGAAACGATCCATGCCGTTCGTGATGCTCTCTCTCTCCGTCATTCTGTTTCCCTTATCGAAGCTGATGAACAGGCGTATGAACAATTGCGTTCATCGCGTCCTGAGATCGTGTTCAATATCGCCGAAGGAAGATTTGGAGCTTCACGTGAAGCGCAGATGCCGGCGATCTTTGAAATGCTGAACATCCCGTACACCGGTTCCGATCCGCTCACGCTTGGTATCTGTCTTGATAAGTCCCGCGCCAAAGAGATCCTTTCCTATTATCACATCGCCAATCCGAAATTCGCCGTTATCTCCTCGCTTACTGAATTGCAATCACTGGAATTTCCTGTGCCCGCAATGGTGAAGCCGTTGTTCGAAGGGTCAAGCAAGGGGATCTTCGATTCATCGCTCGTTCACTCGGTGAAAGATCTGCATGCTCAGGTGACGAAGGTCATCGAAGAATACGGACAGCCCGCGCTGATCGAAGAATTCCTTCCCGGACGCGAGTTCACTGTTGCAATGCTGGGGAACGGCAAGGACCTTCGTGTACTGCCGATCGTCGAGATCAAATTCGATTCACTGCCGAAGGGTGTGAATCCGATCTATTCCTACGAAGCGAAATGGATCTGGGATCAGGGCTCCAATCCGTTGGAGATCTTTGATTGTCCCGCCAAGGTCGACGAAAGCCTTAAAACGGCTATAGAGGAACTCTGCCGGAATTCTTATAACGCCCTTCGGTGCAAGGACTGGTCCAGGATCGATGTCCGCCTTGACAAAAATGGCAGACCGAACATCATCGAGATCAATCCTTTGCCCGGAATCCTCCCTAAAATTGAGGATAATTCCTGCTATCCCAAGGCGGCAAGAATGGCAGGTCTTAATTACAACGAAATGCTCAATACTGTGCTCGATGCAGGACTGAAACGGTACTCTCTATTATAATGTCAAAACCGATACACATAGCGATCATCTATAACGAACCGACCATCGAGACCGAAAAAGGTCGCGAATTTGCCATGGATGCCGGTGTCGATCTATCGAATAAATCTGTCTGGGTCTCCGCCGCAAAAGCGGAAGGAAAGATCGATCTTTCCGAAGTGGGTGTGATCGAGGAGAAGGAAGATATTCAGGTCGGGCTTCGTGCACTCGGGTATGAGACATCCATTTTCAATATGTCGGACGATCTCGATCGTTTCCTCGCGTATCTGAAAGCGATGCAGCCGGATGTGATCTTCAATATGGTCGAAAGTCTCGGAGATGATGCCATTCATGAAATGCATGTTGCAGGGATCTATGAATTGCTGAACATTGCATATACCGGCTCAGGACCGTGGACACTTGGTACTTGTCTGAATAAGGCGAGAACGAAAGAGATGCTGCTCTATAATAAGATCCCGACAGCGAAGTTCCTTCTTGTTGGAAGTACCGATGAGCTGAATAAAGAAAACTTTGAGTTATCCTTTCCGATCATCGTCAAACCGAGTGCGGAGGATGCAAGTGTAGGGATCGATAATAAGTCCATCGTCAATTCGTTTGATGAGCTGAAGGAACGCGTTGCGTTCATTGTGAAGAAGTTCAAAGAAGCAGCGATCGTTGAGGAATATATCGAGGGACGCGAGTTGAATGTGGCCGTGATGGGGAATAATCCCCCCATCGTCCTGCCGATCTCCGAGATCGATTTCTCCGGACTGCCTGCCGATTACCCGAAGATCGTTACATATGATGCGAAATGGATGGACGGCACGGCGGAATATGTCGGAACAAAAGGTGTGTGTCCTGCCGAATTGCCGGCGAATGTTGAACAAGAAGTGAAGGATGTCGCTCTCCGCGCCTATAAATTGATGGGCTGCAGGGATTATGCACGAGTTGATATCCGTTTATCGAAGAATATGAAGCCGTATGTGCTTGAAGTGAATCCGAATCCGGACCTGTCCAGTGATGCCGGATTCTTTCGATCGGTCAGAACTAGCGGACTGACGTACGCTGAAGGGATCGGTAAGATCGTCGGTTATGCCGTTGAGCGCCGGTCCGAGAAGAAGAAGTGATGCAGGTACGCAGAACGGAACGGCAGGACCTTGAAACGATACGGTCCATCGTGATCGCAACAGAAGTGTTCAGTGAGGAAGAGGTAGGGATCGCGGTGGAGCTCCTGGAGATCTACCTGAACGATCCGGAGCAGAAGGATTACGAGATCTTCTCGTATGTGGACGGTAAAGGGATCGTGCAGGGATATATCTGCATCGGACCGACACCGGCGACCGTCGCAACCTTCGATCTCTACTGGATCGCGGTCGATCCGACGACACACAGCAAAGGGATCGGAACTGTTCTTTTGAATTATGTCGAAGATGTGCTGAGACAGCGTGGCGGCAGATTATTGATCGCTGAAACATCCTCGACGTCGAAATACGACAACACGCGCCTGTTCTACGAACGGAAGAAGTTCCAGAAACTTGCGCACATTAAAGAATATTACAAACCGAATGATGACCTCGTCATCTACGGGAAGTATCTGTAACACAATTTTTTTATAATTCACTTTTACTCACAACAGAAGGCACTATTTTATGGAACTCTGGCAGGAAATGCTAAGAGCGAGCGTTGACAGCGGCAAAGATCTCGTGGACCGATTCGGATTCGATAAAGAACTTGCGGATAAACTCAATTCACTGTTCCACATCCGCGTGAATCCATATTACCTGAGTTTGATCCGGTATCCCGGTGATCCGATCTGGCTGCAATGCATTCCGGATGCGAAAGAATTGGAAGAGGATGGCTTTCCGGACGATCCGTTGAATGAAGATGCGCACAGCCCTGTTCCGAGCATCACGCACCGATATCCGGACCGCGTGCTGTTCTTGACAACGAGCCAGTGTTCTATGTACTGCCGTTTCTGCACGCGCAAACGTAAGGTCGGCGATTCCGGTAAGATCAGCATGAAATATATCCAGACCGGACTCGACTATATCGCTGCGCATCCTGAGATCCGCGACGTGATCCTGTCAGGCGGCGACCCGCTGATGCTTACCGATGTGATGCTGGAAAAAGTGATCGCAGGTCTCCGTGCGATCCCGCACGTGGAGATCATCCGTCTCGGCACGAAAATGCCGTGTGTGCTTCCGCAGCGTATCACACCGGACCTGGTGAACATGCTGAAGAAATATCACCCTGTGTATGTGAATACCCATTTCAACCATCCGTGGGAGATCACACCGGAAGCAAAGCGCGCATGCGAAATGCTCGCCGATGCCGGTATTCCCGTGGGAAATCAGGCAGTGCTGATGAAAGGGGTCAACGACGATCCCGATGTGATGCTGGAACTGATGCGCAAACTGCTTGCTATCCGTGTCCGTCCGTACTATCTCTATCAAGCCGATATCACGAAAGGCGCGAACCATGTCAGAACACCGGTCAGCGTCGGACTCGAGATCATGGACAAACTGCGCGGTCATACCTCCGGTCTGGCTATCCCGGCGTATGTGATCGATGCTCCCGGCGGCGGCGGAAAGATCCCGATCCTTCCGCAGTATGTGCTGGGACGCAACGGCAACAACATCATCATGCGTAATTTCAAGTACGAGATCTACGAATATCCGGATGTTGAGGAGGAGGAGAAGAAAGTCTCCGCCGACCAGCAGCAGATCGAGAAGAAGTATCTGCGGAAACGGAAGAGCGTACAGCGAAAGAAGACATACAAAAAAGAGAAAGCGGAAGTTTCCGCATAACATCTGCCGAAGTCCCGCCGCGAGCGGGACTTCGTGTTTTATCCCTGTCCTGCCATGCAAAAGAGCTCTCTGTATATCTCACTGTTCGGCTACGGCATTCTGGCATATCTTCTCGTGCTGGTTCCGATCCATCTCTATACCCCGACGAGAGAATTCGATCTTCCCAATCTTCTATGGCTGACGCATCTTTTTCTGCTCTATATCCATGAAGCCGGACATTTCCTCTTCTCATTCTTCGGCAGGACTCTGATGATCATGGGCGGTTCGCTCAATCAGATCCTTGCGCCTGCCGCGTGGTATATCGTAGCAAAACGGGAAGGATCACCGTTGTCCAATGTTGCACTCTTCTTTACCGGAGTGAGCATTGCGGATGTGAGTGTCTATGTGAAGGATGCAGGAATGCTGGTGCTGCCGCTGATCGGCGGTTTGAGCAAAACGCACCACGATTGGGCGAATCTGCTGAATGACTGGGAGATGATCGAATACGGTTCAGTGATCGGTGAGATGATGTTCTGGTGCGGATTCCTGCTCTCTGCCTACGGCATTTACTCAGGTGTACGGCAGGCAATTCTGCGACGGCATGAGTCCCCGGAACGGTCTTCGGAACATTCCTTCCCGGAATAAAAAAACCGCAGCATATCAGGAGAATATGAGACTGCGGTCTCGGGGGATCAAGTATTCCATTCTACAATATCGGCAATGATGAGAATTTCTTCATCAATGGAGGATGTCTTCGTCCGCAAGTAAGTTCGTATCCACGGAATTGACCTGCAGCAGATCGAGTGTTCTCGCATTGAATTCCGCTTCCACACTATCCTCTGTTTTGTAACGGACCTCCAATACGATCTTGTTATCCCGCGTATTCATTGTAACTTTTTCAATTGATTTTGTAGAAATTCCAGTGTCGACAACGTCCTTCTTCTGATAGGAAAAATCCTTGTTCAGTTTCAGCAGCATCAGATTCTCATTCTGAATGTAGCACACATAGGTAAAATCACCGTTTTTGACATTATTCAGATACTGAATGGGTGATGTGCCCAATGTTGCGGTGATCAGCACGGCCAGTAAAGTGTTCATGATATATTCTCCTCAGTGATATATCCTATACATTGCATATGGTATGCCAAAGATCCTGCGAACATGGGAAGTATAGATCAGAGGATGAGGAGTGGAGTGTCAATCGGAATTGACTGCGGAATACCGCAGTCAACCGATCAGTTTTTCGGATGTCATCAGGACAAGTACAGCGTGAATGAGATTTTCATTCTCTTCTTTCTTGGCGGAGACGAGGAATCTCCGTTTGATGCCGTTCGGTGTGGGGAACTCGATCTCAAACGATTCCACTTTCCCGGTATTTTTCAGCGCCGATTCCAGGGCCTGCAGCTGTCCTCCCGGAAGTTCTGAGAGGACCTTCTGCAGATCGTAGACATTCTCAATGCCGAACATCTCCAGCACCGTTCTGTTCGCTTCAAAAATGATCATCGGATAGATGCTGAATTTGATCATTCCCGCCAGCGCGTTGTCGAAGAGCGCTTTATACCGCATCTCGCTCTTCCGCACTTCATCGATCTTCTTCTGCTGCTCCTCAAAGATCCGCCGGTTGCTGCCGAGCAGCATAACGATGTAGGCAACGGCAAAGATGAGCATCACTCCGCCGGCAATGAGGATAATGATCGTCTGATCGTTCAGAATATTTTGCACAGGAAGGCCCTCGCAAAGAACAGGTTCGTGATGATGGTGAATCCCCAATTGATATGCCAGAATGCATTGAAATATTCTATTCCCATGGCGAGGATCGTATTGCTCATCATCGTTACCGCAGTTGTCCCAGCGGCGTACAGGATGATCCCCGATGCGATCCAGAACACGGAATGTTCCGTCACCCGGCGGTGCGAATGTTTGTTCGCCGCGTTCAGGATGACAACT
>CALROS020000049.1:0-8326 GCA_943369855.1 Chitinophaga pinensis
TACTATAAAGATTGGCTCAAGAAATTTCCAACATTTTCCGCGCTCGCTAAAGCCCGGTCTTCGGATGTCCTACGCGAATGGTCCGGACTCGGCTACAACAGCCGTGCACTGCGGTTCCATCAGCTGGCCGTGATCGTTTCCGAAGAGTATCGCTCTCAACTCCCGAACGATCCTTCTGCATTGCAGTCCCTGCCCGGTATCGGACGATATACTGCGCATGCTGTCGCCTGCTTTGCATTCGAGAAGAATGTTCCTGTTGTTGATGTCAATATCCGGCGGATCCTTACGCGTTGGACGAGCAAGGTGCGCAGTGCCTCGGAACAGATGTCCGATGAACACGCATGGAAAATTGCGGAGCAGTTCCTGCCGAAGAAGAATGTCTTCAGCTGGAATCAGGCGCTGATGGATCTCGGCGGAATGATCTGTACTGCGCGAAATCCGAAATGCGGTGATTGTCCCGTCTCTGCGCATTGTGCGTCGGCATTCTCAAAAGCATTCCTGTTGAAAGAGAAACGGACGAAAAAGAATGAACCCGCGTGGCGCGGAATCCCCCGCAGACTCTACCGCGGAAGGATCTTGAAGATGCTCCATCACCATGCGTTCTCGGCGGAAGAGATCGCGGTGCAATTGTGGGAAGACTGCACTCGTCCCGATATTCGGTGGACCGCTCTGTTGTTGGAAAAAATGGTGAGCGACGGTCTTCTCTCATCCCGCCGCGGAAAGTTCTCGATCGCATCATGAAACAATATCGGCACGTGGAAGAACTGCAGAGGAGCTATCAGGGACGGAAAGATCGGATCAGTCAGCGGTTGAATGAGTATGCCGCTGTACCGGTGCACCAATATTTCTACGAGCTTGTCTATTGTCTGATGACGCCGCAGTCCAGCGCGGTGAACGCCGGAAAGGCGCAGAAGGAATTCGAACAGCTTGGACTGCTGGTCAACGAAGTCGATCCGGAACCGGTCCTCTTCAATAAAGAACATTACATCCGTTTCCATCATTCGAAAGCGGAGTGGATCAGGGAGATGAAAGAACATTTTTCAGAGATCCTGGCGGTCACCGTTGGACCGCTACCGGCCTTTGAGAAACGAGAATGGTTCGTGAAGAATGTGAAAGGATTGAGTTATAAAGAAGCGACGCATTTTTTGCGCAATATCGGCAAAAATGACGGATTGACGATCCTGGACCGTCACATTCTGAAGAATCTGAAACAGTATGGTGTCATCCGGTCCATTCCATCGTCGCTCACCAGGAAACATTATTACTCCATCGAGAAAAAATTCACTGTGTTCGCTCAACAGGTCGGCATCAGTGTGGATGAACTGGACCTCCTTTTTTGGAGCAATGAGACCGGCGAAATTTTGAAATAGAGCGTAAATCGTCGTACATTACAGAAAAAACCTATGGCACAACAAAATTCATTCGACATCGTCTCCGAAGTGAACATGCAGGAAGTGGACAACGCCCTGAATCAGGCGCGGAAAGAGGTCGCTACCCGGTACGATTTTAAGGATTCCAAAACAACGATCGACTTCGCCGAGAAGGAAAAGGAAGTGACCGTCCATACTGAAGATGATTTCCGCCTGAAAGCGGTCGTAGACATTCTTCAGAGCAAATTCATCAAGCGCGGTATCGCCATCAAGACGCTGAAATACGGAAATGTTGAGACCGCAACCGGCGGCACCGTCCGTCAGAAGATCACACTCCAGGTCGGTATCGATAAAGAGAACGCAAAGAAGCTCGTTCAGATCATCAAGGATACGAAGATCCGCGTACAGCCCTCCATCATGGAAGACCAGGTCCGTGTGAGCGGAAAAGATAAGGATGATCTTCAGACCATCATAGCCACATTGCGCGGCACCGAATTTCCGCTCCCGCTTCAATTTACCAATTTCCGTTGATGACCCGAAGAACACTCCTCTATATCATCGTTCTCCTCACCGTAAGCGGAATCTCATTTCTGCCGGCGCAGACGGATTCGGTCCGTATCTCCGCTGCGGGAAAGAATGGTTATGTCCATTCGCTGTCGGTGAATGGTGTGAGATTCCTTTCCGTCAAGGATGCTGCCGCATTCATCGGTCTGGATGTGTATGAGAATGCTCCGCTGAAAAAGATCGAAGTGAAGACGCAGGCAAGCGTGATAAAATTCACCGCGGAGAATTACTTCATTGTCATCACCAATACGGAATCCAAACGCCAGCGTGTTCAGCAGCTGACTGCTCCGGTGAAGTTCAATGCCGGATCGTATCTCGTGAAAAGCGATGAGCTGATCGGACTTCTGCGGGCATCAGCCGATGCATCACTCTTGGTCGAAGAAGCGCCGGCGGTGATCGTCGATTCCACGCCGAAAGTCCCGGTCGTTGCCGGATATTCATTGGAAGAGAAGACGAACGGAACGATGTTCCGCATCCATCTCACCGCAAAAGTGAATGAATTCAGCCGCATGCTTCAGACCGGTGAATGGATCTATGTAACGCTCGTCGGCGCACAATGCGATACGATGTTGTTCGATACAACATTCGCTTCCGGCATCATCCGCAGGGTGAAACCGGTGCAATCCGAGACCGCACTGCAGCTCTCACTGCAGATCCGCGGGAAGGTTGCTCAATCCGAGATCGTGCAGGACCAGCTGACGGATGACATCATTCTGACGCTCATTCCGCAGTCGGAAGAGAAGAAGGAACCGAAGATCGATTCTTCCGCCATCCGCCGTCAGCAGGCCGAACGGGCGCATCAGCAGGTGGTGAAGAGCATCGAAAAACAGAAGAAGAAATGGAAACTGGATGTTGTCGTCATCGATCCGGGACACGGCGGACATGATCCTGGCGCGATCGGACTCATCGGTACACGCGAAAAGGATATCACCCTCGGAATCGCACTGAAACTCGGCGAGATGATCAAGAAAGAGATGCCGGATGTGAATGTGATCTATACTCGTAAGACGGACCGGTTCGTGGAATTGTACCGCCGCGGACAGATCGCGAATGAGAATGAAGGAAAATTGTTCATCAGCATCCACTGTAACTCCACCGAACGCAAGCCGTCATCGGCGAACGGATTCGAGATCTATCTGCTCCGTCCCGGTAAAACGGAAGATGCCATCCGCATCGCCGAGAAGGAAAACGATGTGGTGAAACTCGAAAAGGATTACGAGGACCGATATCAGGAACTGACCGAAGAGAATTTCATCATCCTCACCATGGCGCAGAGTTCGTACGTGAAGGCGAGCGAACGGTTCGCCGAGATGCTCGAAGAGACGATGAGTGCGCAGATGGAAGGCCAGCGACAGCCGGTGAAACAGGCGGGATTCTATGTTCTGGTCGGCGCTTCCATGCCGAATGTTCTTGTGGAAACCGGTTACCTTTCCAATGTGAAGGATGAGCGGTTCCTTCGGAGTCCCGCGGGACAAAAGAAGATCGCCGCCGCCATCGTGAACGGACTGAAGGGTTACAAGAACGAATACGAAGACGAGAATCAGTGACAGCATTTTTTTAACCACAAAGGCACGAAGACACAAAGAAAAAAAATATTAACCTCCGTGCCTTTGTGACTCTGTGGTAAAGATTTTCAATTTAACCTGTTTCTATGAAACCCAAAAAAACCTCACTCGCAACACGCGCCATCCACGGTAAGAAACTCTATCCCTATCAAGGTTCCGTTGCTACACCCATCCATCAGACCTCAACGTACCGTTTCGCAAATTCCAATGATGCGGTCCGGTATTCGCAGGGCGACCCGACGGTGTATGTCTATTCACGGTATCACAATCCTTCGGTGGAGGATGTCGAGGAGAAACTGGCGGAGATGAACGAAGCGGAAGCAGCGGTGCTGTTCGCTTCCGGAATGGCGGCAATTTCCACCGCGATCCTTTCCATCGTGAAGGCGGGTGACGAGATCATCAGCACTCCCGCGTTGTATGGAGGAACGTACCGGTTCTTCCGCGATGTGCTGCCGCAGTTCAACGTAACGGTAAAGTATGTGAACGCCGATACGCTCGGGGATATTTCGAAGATCGCAACGGAGAGAACGAAACTCTTCTTCTGTGAATCGCCGACGAATCCTACCGTGGGGATCGTGGACCTGTATAAAGCGATCGCCGAAGTGAAGAAAGCGGAAAAGAAATGCGGCTCAAAGATCATGACGATGATCGATAATACATTCGCGTCGTGCCTGCACCAGTCTCCGTTAAAGATAGGAT
The DNA here is from genome assembly GCA_943369855.1 of Chitinophaga pinensis. Taxonomy (GTDB): domain Bacteria; phylum Bacteroidota; class Ignavibacteria; order UBA10030; family UBA8401; genus UBA8401. Next base: position 4,199 of record CALROS020000049.1, read on the forward strand.
TCGACCTGATCGCCGAGAGCGCTACCAAGTATATCGGAGGACACAGCGACGTTCTTGCCGGTGCAGTTATCGGAAAAAATGCCGATATAAAGCAAGTGAGGCAGATCGCCAAGTACCTCGGCGGATGTGCCGATCCGTTCGCTGCGTTCCTGCTTTCCCGCAGTCTCAAAACATTCGAACTGCGCGTTCAGCGGCAGACGGAGAATGCGTTGAAACTGGCGAAGGCACTGGAAGGGAATCCGAAGGTTCTGCGCGTATTCTATCCGGGATTGAAGTCGCACCCGCAGTATAAGATCGCTAAGAAACAGATGTCCGGTTTCGGTGCCATGGTGCTGGTGGAAGTGAAGGGAGGCGTGAAGGGGGCAGCGAAAGTGTGCGATTCACTAAATGTTGCCGTGAATGCGATGTCGCTTGGAGGTGTGGAAACCTTGGTCAGCATCCCTGTCTACTCATCGCACGTGAATATGAGCGATGCGGAGCTGAAACAGCACGGCGTTACTCCCGGAATGATCCGCGTCTCCGTCGGCGCGGAGGGAATTGACGACCTCATCGAGGATTTCCGGCAGGCTATCAAGAAAATTTGATCGTGAAAAAGAGATTTCATCGGTCCGGTATGGACCTGATGGGAAGGAACAGATTCCGTGGATATATCAATCGTAGACGGCAGTAATTATTTCAAAGGATTACTGCTGCTGGTCCGGAAGGATCGAACAGTTTCGGAGATCGAACATGCGCTGATGCAGCGCATCGGCAAGTCGCTCGGATTCGAGAAGGAATTCTGCGAGAATGCCATCCGCGACATTTTGGAGAACAAATTTATTGAGGACGCTCCGCCCCTGTTCCCATCCAAAGAACTGGCAAAAAAATTCATCAAGGACGGTCTGGTGATCGCATTCTCCGATCATGAAGAATGTCATCCAGCCGAAGAGGCGTGGCTGTGGAGTGTCGTTGCGGTGAATGATCTTGATGAATTCTGGTTCCAGGAAGAATATCGTGCGGCATCTAAAAAGAAGAGAGTTTCTGTACCGATGGAAGTAGATGATGTGACCGTTGTCTATTCACAATCGCGCCGGTAGGACCACGATCAGCAGTATAACAAATCAAACTCTTCGATATACCCCGTTGAATTTTTACCGCCGCTCTTTTACTCCCACCGATAGAAATATCATTGATATGAGAGAGATGACTGCTCCCATTCCAAATGCCGCCGCACCGCCGAACGTACCGTACACAATGCCGAAGATTATGCTCGCCGGAAGCGCAGCAATACCGACCGCAAAATTGAACAAGCCATACGCACTTCCCCTCAGATCATCGGGAACAATATCCGCAACCAACGCCTTTTCAGCCCCCTCGGTGAACGCATAATACACTGCATAGACCGTGAACAGTCCGAACGAACCCGCGATCTGCCATGATGCGGGGAGAAATTCCAGCGATGCAAATCCCGCGTAGACTGACGCATAAATTCCCCATCCGATATTGATCGACAGTTTCCTCCCGATACGGTCCGACAATCCGCCGAGCGGGGTGGAGAGCAATGCTTTGATCACATGAAAGAACGACCAAATGATCGGCAGGAACAGGATATTGGAGATCTGTATCTGTGTCTGCGCATCGGAGAATTTGCCGAGGATCGCTGCAAACAACGGGACGGAGATGATGAACGAATGGAGCACCGTGCTGTTCTGAAGTGTTTCCTGAAGGCGGAAGAGCATGAATGCGTCGGACGAATTACCGAGCGTAAAGAACGCAACCGTAAAAAGATACCGCTTGAATTGTGCATCGAAGGATCTCAACGAGAATGAAAACGCGGGTCTTCCGGGATGTCCTCCGGCATTCTCTTTAACGAATACCATCAAAGTGAGGATGGCGAGCATTCCGGGAATGATCGCGAACAGGAATGTCGTCCGCAAAATTGTCCCCAGATCATGTTGACCGAGTCCAATGATCAACAGTGCAATGGTCCCTATCCCGAAAAGCGGACCGAGTACCGCACCGGTATGGTCCATCGCCCGATGGAACCCGAACGCCCGTCCACGGCTTTCGGGAGTGACCGATGATGCGATGAGTGCATCGCGCGGTGATGTACGGATCCCTTTTCCAACGCGGTCCATCGTCCGGATCAGGGCGATCTGCCATGCGGCGGCCACTACGCCGATGAGAGGACGGGCAAGAGTTGAGATCGTATATCCGACGATCACGAGTGCCTTCCGTTTTCCGATCTTGTCCGAAATGATCCCGCTTACCAGTTTCAGCAGCGATGCGGTCGTTTCCGCGGTCCCTTCGATGATGCCGAGAAGGACGGCGCCGGAACCGAGCGTTGCGATGAAGAGCGGAAGGAACGGATAGATCATTTCCGTGGCGGCGTCCGTGAGAAGGCTGACGATGCCGAGGATGAGGATATTACGGGGGATCCTTGTCTTTTTCATTGATGTCGTATATCGGCGGTGTGACGTGTAGTGAGTGTCACCACCTTGTTCCCAAGCTGAGCTTGGGAACAAGGTGGGAGATGGACAGAGTTTGGGTATAGGATGGAGAAAACGTTATCTCTACCGTTTTTTATTATTCTTAAGGATCTGCTTGATCACTTTTCCCATCTTCTTCTCTTTTGCTTTCCGTTCCTGCTGTTTAGTGACGTCGCTCTTCGATGCGATGTAATCCGCTTCGCGTTTCAGTTTCAGAAAATTCTCGTATCGTCCCTGCTCCAGCGAGCCGTCCCCGATCGCGGCTTGGACGGCGCATCCCGGTTCATGGGCGTGCGAACAGTCCGTGAATTTGCACTGCAGCGCCAGTTCGGAGATATCGGAGAATGATTCGTCCAGACTGACGCCGACATCCCAGAGTCCAATTTCCCGCAGACCGGGAGTATCGATCACGCATCCGCCGCCGGTCAATGGGATCAGTTCACGATGAGTTGTGGTATGCATCCCTTTGGAATCCTCTCCGCGCACTTCCTGTGTGTGGAGTTTCTCGCGGCCGATCAGCCGGTTGATCAATGTCGATTTTCCCGCGCCGGACGAACCGATGAAACAGATGGTCGAATCCTTTTTGATGAGGGACCGGATCATTTCCAGGTGGACCATCGTCTTCGCGCTGTATGCGATCGTTACGGCATCTTTGGAGATCGACTTCACATCGTCGAGTATTCCCGCCAGTTCATCGTCCGAAAGCAGATCGCTCTTGCTGAGCAGGATGACGGGGACCGCGCCGCTCTGCATCGCAACGACGAGGAATCGCTCGAGACGACGGAGATTGAAATTATTATCCAGTCCTTGTACGATGAAGACGATATCCATATTAGTGGCGATGATCTGCTCTTCCACTTCTTTACCGGAAGTTTTTCGGGAAAGGACGGTCGTCCTGGGGAGGATGTGGTGGATGATAGCGGGGGAATTATCATCGTACAATTGAAGGGCGACATAGTCGCCGACAGCAGGATAATCCTTACGTGTTTCGGCAGCAAACATCATTTTTCCGGTGATCTCTGCGAACATCACGTTATTGTCCAGCATCACGGAATATCGTCCTTTGTGCTCGGTGATCACACGGGCGATGGAGAATCCTTCAGCACGGAACTGCTCCGCTGCGGTATGTTGGCCGCTCTTCATTCGATGATCGCTGTTGCTTCGATCTCGATCAGGTATTCCGGACCGATCAGTTTGGAGACCTCGACCATGGTCGTGCACGGCATGATCGTTCCGAAGAATTCACCATGCGCTCTGCCGTATTCCTCCCAGCGGGAGATGTCGGTGACGAACATCCTCGTGCGGACCACATCGCTCAGCGATGCGCCGGCCTGTTTCAGGACTCCTTCGATCTTTTGCAGGATATATTTTGTCTGCTCATACGGATTATCCTTCCAAACCATATTTCCGGACGAATCGGTTGCAACAGTGCCCGTCACTTCGACCGTATTTCCCACGCGGACCGCGCGGGAATATCCAACGATCGATTCCCATTTTGCTCCTGAAGAGATATTTTTCCTGCTGCTCATTTCAACCCCATGGATGATAATAATGTGTCCGGATCTGTTTCGACAATGATCTGTGATTTTACCCGTTCCGGAACGAATCCTTCATGCACAGCATGGTCTACAAACTTCAGGAGCGAATCATAGAATCCGAG
>CALROS020000050.1:0-8297 GCA_943369855.1 Chitinophaga pinensis
CATAATCCGGATGATAGCCCGTTAGTGCGAAGACAAAGTCATTCGGAATCTCGAATTGACCGTCGGAATTTTGGAGCAGGACGCTCCGGTCATTGATCTGAAGAACGTTCGTATTGAAGTGCGCAGTGATGGAACCTTCTTTGATACGGTTCTCAATATCCGGCAGGATCCAGTATTTGATCTTTTCGGAGAGTTTCTCTCCTCTGTGGACCAGCGTTACATCGGCACCATGTCGGAATAATTCCAATGCGGCAATAGCGGCGGAATTCTTTGCTCCGATCACAAGCACTTTCTGCTGAAAGAACGGATATGGTTCATCGTAATAATGAGAGACTTTGGGAAGATCTTCGCCGGGGATATCCAGATAGTTCGGGTTGTCGTAGTATCCCGTTGCGATGAGAATATTTTTGGACTGATACTCCGATCTATCTGTGATAACCGTGAATCCATTCTCTTCTTTTTGGACGGATGTAACTGCTTCAAAATAATTACAACGCAATCGATAATATCCTGCGACACGTGTGTAATACTCGAGTCCTTCAGCGCGTGTCGGTCGCATCTGTGCTGATGTGAACGGCAGATCGCCGATCTCCAGCAATTCGGGAGTGGAAAAGAACGACATCTCCGCAGGGAAGTTTTGAATGGAATTGACGATCCCTCCCTTTTCAATGACGAGATACGACAATCCCTGTTCCTGCGCTTCGATCGCGGCGGAGAGTCCCGATGGACCGGCGCCGACGATGATAAGATCAAACATCATAGTAAATTATGCTCCGCGAATATTTTCGATGTATCCGTTCAGACTGCCGCTCTATCCTCTTCTTCCGACGTTTCATCAGCCAACCGGTCGAGATAATGGAAAAGAGTGTTCGTTCTGAACACAAGATACAATCCTGACAGAAGATGAGCAATGCCGTTGACGATATTATATTCCTGTGCATACGGTTGGGACTGATACCGTACAAATACTGTAACGATCACATAACACAGCGGATTGATCGAGCCGACCAGAAGCCAGAGACCCAAGAGGCGTGCGCCGACAATAAAGATATCCTTTCTCATGATGTGTGTCCTTTCAATTTCTCGGTATGTTATATTTTTTGATCCGATCGTAAAGCGTTGAACGGTCCACTCCAAGGATCGCCGATGCTTCTTTGATATTGCCGTGCGTCCGTTGGAGCGTTGCCTGGATCGCCTGATTCTCGATCTCGTCGAGTGTCAATTCCGCCGGCACACTCCACGCTTTCTTCTCGCCGGTATGCGTCAGCATGAATTGAAAATCATCTTCCGTGAGGATCTTCGTCTTACATGTGACAATCGCGCGTTCAACGGCATTCTCCAACTCGCGAACATTTCCCGGCCATTGATGATTGAGCAGTATCTTCAGCGCACCTTCGGAGATATCAACGACATCCCTTCCTAATTCCGGTGCAATGTGTTCGATAAAGTTATGGACGAGCAGAGGAATATCCTCTCCCCGATTCCGCAGAGGAGGAAGATGGATATTGATGACATTCAGCCGATAGAAGAGATCGTCCCTGAACTTTCCTTCCTTCACCGCCTCCTCAAGATTCCGGTTCGTCGCTGCGATCACACGCACGTCCACATTGATCTGTTCCGTACCGCCAACACGGTAGAAATTTCTCTCCTGCAGAACGCGAAGGAGATTCAATTGAAGCTTTGGAGAGATATCACCGATCTCATCCAGGAAAATCGTTCCGCCTTCGGCGATCTCGAACTTCCCTTTCTTCTGTGTTGTCGCACCGGTGAACGAACCTTTTTCATGACCGAATAACTCCGACTCGAGCAAGGACTCCGTCAACGCGGCACAAGAGACTCCGACGAACGGTTGTGCAGAACGGTCGCCGGAGAAATGAATGGCGCGGGCGATCAGTTCTTTTCCCGTACCGCTCTCTCCCTGGATCATCACCGTGCTGCGGAGACTCGCGACCTCTTTGATGAGTCCGAAGATCTCCATCATCTTCGGATTCTTGCTGATGATGTCGCAGAAATTATACTGCTTGCTCAGTTTCTTCCGGAGAATGGAATTTTCCCGCTGAAGATTTTTGATCTTGATGATCCGGTTCACCAGCAGCGAGATCTCTTCGGGATTGCACGGCTTCACGATATACTCCTGTGCACCTTCTTTCATCGCCGTGATAGCGGTGTCCACCGTTGCATACGCTGTGACGATAATGATGGAAGCATCCGGCTGGATCGTCCTGATCTCCATCATCGTTTCGATGCCGTCCTGTCCGCCGGGCATCTTCAGATCGACAAAATAGATGGCGTATTCCTTCTGCCGCGTCTTTTCCACGGCGTCTTTCCCCGATTCAGCCGTATCGACTGTATAGCCGTCCTCACGAAGCCAGGCCGCCAGCGATTCCCGCATCACCTCTTCATCGTCAACCACCATGATATTCCACGTTTTTTTCATTGTCATTCTCCGTTAGTTCTGTATGCCGCCTGAGCGGCGTAGTTGTTTAGTAGATTCATCAAATAGTAATGAGCAATTGTCGCATAGTTCCCCTTTTTTCACGTCAACTTGTTGGATGGCGTTGGATAGGGACATCGCGCAGTGCGGATCAGGACAATGGATCAGTCCGAACGTATGCCCCAGTTCGTGCACAGCTTCTTTCACAACGCGGCGGAGGAACAGATCGGCATTATCCTCCATGCGATAGAACATAGGATGCAGCCTGGCAAGCGAGATGACTGCGGCCGGACCGTTGAGCTGCGCATGACCGAACACGAAACTGAGCATCGGAATATAGAGATCGTTATTCGTCACACCAAGGACACGCACCGCGTCATTGGGAACACGTCCTAAGATGTCTTTCAGCAGCAGCGCCGAGTTACATTGATTCAGTGATGTGTTCAATGCGAATATTGGGTCAGGAAGACGTTTCATTCGTTTCACATCGTATCCGAACACTTCCCAGCACGATTCTTCCAGAGCACGTAATACCCGTTCATCGATCGAACCGTACGGAGAGAGATAGATCGCTTTCACGCCGCAGTTCCTGTAGTTGATTGAGATGCGGATTGTGCCGGTGCGGCTTCATCGAACGGAAGTGAAACAGTGAACGTTGTGCCGACCGAAAGCTGACTCTTCACATCAATGTCCCCTTTGTGCGCTTCGATAATGCCGAAGACTACGGCAAGTCCGAGACCGACACCCTTTCCTTCGCCTTTCGTTGTGAAGAACGGATTGAAGATCTGCGACAGATTCTCTTCAGGGATGCCGTCCCCATTATCGGCGACGATGAACTGCAGTTGATCGCCGGCGGAATTCGTCCTTGTGGTGATGGTGACGGCAGCGTCCTGTTTTCCCTGAGATGCTTCGACCGCATTCATAATGAGATTGATCACCACTTGCTGCATCTGTGAACCGTCGCAATGGACCGGGGGAAGGTCCTGCTTCAACTCCATTGCGATATGCACACCGGCAAGTTTGATCTTATGCTCGAGCAGATGAAGTGTGGTGGTCATCATCGAATTGAAATCGATCTTCGCACGGAACGGTTTCGACCGCCGGGAAAAGGCAAGCAGATCCTGCACGATCCTGCCGACGCGCGCGGTCTCATTCACGACCTGTGTCAGATATTTTCGGAATTCCTCAACACGTTCCTTCGGCACTCCTTCTTCTTTCATGATGCGCTGCATAAGCATGGCAAGATTCAGCACACCCGAGACAGGATTGTTGATCTCGTGAGCGACGCTTGCTGATAGTTGTCCCAGCGATGCGAGACGATCACTATGCAGCAGTTTCTGATGCGCCACTTTAAGCTGTTCGGTCCGCTCGAGGATCTTCTTTTCCAGTCCGCTCGTGAATTGATTGAGTTCCTCCATCGCCTCTTTCAGTCGTATCCGCATAATGTCGAATGAGCGGGCGAGTTCACCGAGTTCTTCGCTGGATTCGATGATCACCGGTTCGTCCAGCTGCATCGCGCTGACCGCGCGTGTTCCGGCGATAAGATGCTCGATCGGTGCATCAATATACCGTCCCGTAAAATAAAAGATGAACATGCTCATGATGACGACAATGGAGAATGAAATGAGCACAACACGGAACTGCAGCTGACGCAGCTGCGCATCGACGGTATCAAGGGTCATGGAAACATCGAGAACTCCCAGAACACTTTGCTGCACGGGATGTGCATGACAATCCGCTTCGTAGCATGAGCGTTCGTTATAGATGGGAGTGATCATCGAGAGTGTCCGATGATTTCCGTTGGTCCGATAGACACGCGCTCTCGTGGGGACGTCGACCTTCACCAGCGGCTGAGACGCGGAATGACACATGAAGCACGCTTCAGCTGCTTTATCCACGATACCGGTATCCTGCGGCGCGGTGGAATACATGATGCGCCCTTCTTTATTGAAGATGCGTATCCGTGTTATTCCCTGTTTCTGCGCGATCGTCTCCATTGTCTGATACGCCGATTCCCTCTGGTCCGCGAGCATCGCGTGCCATGTTGCGCTGGAGATACTTCCCGAGAGCTGGTCCGCGCCGATCATCATCGTCTCAAGCAGCTGCATCTCCTGCGTCTTCACGTGAACATAGCTGGAGAGAATTCCGACAATGGTCATGATGACCATGAATGAGAGGATCAGTTTTTGGGAGAGCTTTTTCGGAAGGAGCCGTGCTGCAATTGCTTTTGCATCCATTTCATACCGCCGTTCAATGTTGTACTGTTGAATACTGCATCATTCATGCCAGTAATTATTTCGTGTCGGTTTTCCCGAAACAGTTGAAATCATTCCGGATTAGAAGCGTATGCAATGCTTTCGCTCATCAACGTATGAATTTATCTGTTGAATTATTCCGCAATATTTTGTCACTACATCGCTTCGAAATGACATCTCTGATATTTCCAATGAACAGTATTCTTTTATGACAGTTGGAAATTCCGCCGGTGTGGGAATTCCCTACAGTGTTTTTCGGGAATTCCCACAGACAAGAATACAATTTTGAAACACCAAATTTTCAGTTCTGACTGTATCCCTTGCAATGACAGTGTGTTACAGAGATCCCAAAATCGAGGCACACTGTTTGACATAGTTGATGTTGTAACAGACCGGTAATACATCAAGAACGACCATCATCATAAAGGAGACTTATCATGTTCAACTCATTTGATTCGGAAACCATGTGGCTGACCATTACCAATGCAGGACTCGGCATTGTCACTTTCATCTGCATTCTCGCCGTCGGCGGAGTGGTTGCAAAAGAATTATTCGCGGACATCCGTGCGAAGGTCCATCTGCCCCAGCTGCAGGATGATCATTCATTCGATCTCGGCGGTCTCGGCATAACGATGGCGGACGGCGGAAAAAGGATCGACGAAAAAGATACCGCAAAGAAGTATTCACAGAACGACGACGGAAAGAACATCCAGCGTTCCGAGAACTGAACCGTACTGTATTGATGTGAGAGGTGCATTATGCGATGTCAATTTTTACGGGAAGCACAAGTGAAATTCTGCCGTGCCTCGGCATACCGGAAGATGATCGTCCGGCTTGCCGAGCAGACAGAGAATGAACGGTGCTCATCAAAAGAATACGTCACATGTCCGGCGGCAAAACAGCATTTGGAAGAGAATCCCAGCAGCAGTCATTGTCCTTTTCTGCATGAGAGTCTCGTTCAATACTGCACCGCAGCCGCCGTCACGAAATATATTCCGTACACGGAATCGGTCCTTTCACAATGCGGAACAGACAGTCACAAATACTGCGAACTCCATCTCGCTCTCGCTCAGCCGCAGGAATCCTCCGATGACAGCGGACATCACCAGCAATTCATCAGTGCCGTAGACACTGTGAAAATTCCCGAAGGACTCTCCTACTCATCCAATCACATGTGGATCGAGGTCGGGAATGACGGAACATGCCATATCGGCATCGATGCATTCCTGACAAGAGTGCTCGGTAATATAGATCGGGTGACGTTTGTAACAACGAAAGGATTCCATCGTCCCGCAGTCTCATTTACGGTGAACGGCGTGGACCTGCAGTTCATCTTCCCCGTTCCCATGAACATCACCCGCGCGAACACCTATCTTCGCAGCAATCCCGAGAAGATCATCTCCGATCCGTACACCGCAGGCTGGCTGTTCGAAGCAACGGAAGATAAAAGCAGAGCACTGTTGGCGCAGTTCGAAGGATTGACCTCGGGAAAGAATGCTTCGGAATGGATGTCCAAAGAAATGGATCGGATGACTGCATATGCCCATTGTCTCGCGTCGCAGCCCGATATCAACGGAACGATCATGATGGCGGACGGCGGATATTTCCAGCCGGGCATCGCACAGAAACTGACAAGAGCGGAGCTGCTGACCGTTTATAACGATTTCTTTTCACCACTTACTTTGTGGAAACAACAATCATGAGAACCAAGATTCTTCTCCTCGCCGGTTTTGTGATCGGCTCATTGATCGGATGGCAGGCATTCCCCCTTGCGCTTTACAAGACCGAAGAACAGCCGATGCAGTTCAATCATAAAGTTCACACCGGCGAAAAAGGCGGTATGTCGTGTACGGATTGCCACACAACGAACGAACAGGGACGCTTTCAAGGCGTCCCCGCTGTTGCTAAATGTGCCGAATGCCATGCCGCTCCGATCGGTTCCACGAAACAGGAACAGCAATTCGTCGACAATTACATCATCCCCAACAAAGAGGTCCCGTGGAAGATCTATTCCCGCCAGCCGGACAATGCGTTCTTTGCCCATGCACCGCACGTAACGATCGGTGAGATGAAATGCGAAGAATGTCACGGACCGCACGGTTCATCGGAATCGTTGAAACCGTATCAGGAGAACCGGATCTCGGGATACAGCAGGGACATCTGGGGTGTCAGCATATCGGGATTCCAATCGGAATCGTGGCAGGGAATGAAAATGTCGAAATGCATCAAATGCCATACGGAGCGCGGCCGAAAAGACGGCTGCATCGCATGTCATAAATAACTTTCACTGAATTTTACGGACGATACGTTCATGGCACAATCAATCACACGAAGAGATATCCTCAAACTCACCGGCGGCGGGATCCTTGGCGTCATCCTCTCCCCGCTTCCCTGGAAATTACTGGATGATTCCGCGATCTGGACACAGAATTGGGAACGGACACCGAAACTTGCGCACGGTCCTGTCACAGCTGTTTTCAACAACTGCACGCTGTGCAATGCCGGCTGCGGAATACGAATGAAATGCGTTGACGGCAGACCGTATTATGTGAATGGTGTGAATCTTCATCCTTTCACTCACGGTTCACTCTGTGCTCGGGGAATTTCCGGTCACCATATGGCGCATCATCCGCTCCGCATCATTCATCCGCATACGTTCACGGGAAAGGATCAACAGAGCAGAATGTCGGCGGTTACATATTCTGATGCTGTATCTGCTGTAGCGCAAAAGATCCGTAATGCCAAAGGAAGCGTCGCCATACTCGATCAGCATCCGACACGCGTTATTTCACATGTGTATGGAGAGTTCCTAAAACAGACACCGCATGGTCTATTGCTGACCAATCCGTCGACTGAAACTGCTACGCTCAATGTGATTTCTTCAATGCTCGGTAATCCGAACGTTGAATTCGGTTATGATCTTGAGAATACAAAACTGCTTCTCTCCTTCGGCGCGCCGCTGTTCGACGGCTGGGGAATTCCCGGTAAAATGAATGCTCTTCGTAATGCGAAGAACTGCAAATTCATTCAGGTGGAAAGTCACCGTTCACATACCGCAATGCAGGCGAATGAATGGATCTCCATCAATCCCGGAACAGAAAAGGTTCTGTCATTGGCTATTGCAAACGTTCTGCTTCAGGAAAAGCTTGTAAAACAATCGGTTGTAAAATCCATAGTTGATCTTTCTTCATTTGCTACCTCAGTTAAGGATGTCACTCCGGAAACGGCATCATCGATAACAGGGATATCGGCAGCAGCCATCCGCACTCTTGCACAGCAACTGGCGTCGGCTGATTCGGCAATCATCCTTTCGGGCGCAGATCCCGGCGGCGGACCGTTCGACGTCGAGACAGAACGCGCGATCGCATCATTGAATCTTCTCATCGGCAGTGTCGGGAAATCCGGCGGCATCGTAGCGAAGAATTCACTTCCCGGAAGAGAATACAATATCCCGACAACATCGTGGACATCAATTCCGGATCATTCGATTGAAGTGCTGATCGTTGATTCGTTGGAATCAGGGTATGCTATTCCGTGGAATCTTCTCGAGCAAAAGCTTGTGAGCACAGGACGATGCATCGTGAGTCTCTCTCCAATCCTTACCGAGA
>CALROS020000051.1:0-8266 GCA_943369855.1 Chitinophaga pinensis
CCGGCAGACTGCTGTGCGGTGCAAAGGAATGAATTGATCAGCAGTGAAATAACCAAAAACATTTGTTTCATACTGTTCCTGTGATTCGTTGAGCGTGAAAGGGTCGGGGGAGTGTTTTCAACCAATGGAAAAGTCCTATGGATTCACAATGGAGTGCGCATTTATTGTGCCAATCAGTATTGTTGCATTTTTCCGCAAATTATGAGGATGTCGTATCGTGCTTTTATCATATTGATACTGCTGAGTTTATCAAACTAATAAGCAGATCCAGAATTCCATTTTGGAAAGGGAATCAAGTTTTGTCCGGCTTTTCATGCATCCGCTGATCCTGAATGTGAGAGTTCACCTTTGTAACGTTTTTTTTCAGATCATTTTGGTGTATTATCCAACGGTTAGACTAATCATTCTTTCATTTTTAAAGAAAGCTTTTCAATGGCTGACAGCAAACCTTCCGTTTTAGCGAGTTTCCCCCGTGTGTTTTGGGTGGCGAATGTTATGGAACTGTTTGAGCGGGGCGCATACTACGGTATGAATTCCGTCCTTGCCGTGTATCTCACCGATTCGATCGATAAAGGCGGACTTGGATTTTCCGAACAGTCCGTCGGATTCCTCCAGAGTCTCATCTACGCATGCACGTATGTCATTCCGATCCTCGGCGGTGCACTGGCGGATCGGTACGGATACCGGCGAATGCTGATGTTCGCATTCTCATTCCTCGCGGCAGGGTATTTTCTGGCAGGAGAGATGACATCATACGGTGCCGTCTTTGCGAGTCTGCTCATTATGGCAACAGGTTCGGGTTTGTTCAAACCGATCATCAGCGGCACTATCGCCCGCTCAACGAACGAATCCAATTCCGGATTTGGGTTCGGCGTCTATTATTGGATGATCAACTTCGGGGCATTCCTCGCTCCGCTGCTTGTCAGTTATTTAAAAGGATTCTCTTGGTCGTATGTGTTCATCGCATCATCGCTCTATTGCGGACTGATGCTCGTGCCGACGATCTTCTCGTTCAAAGAACCGGAAAAACCTGCGAACACAAAATCACTGAAGGATGTCCTCTCCGGCGCAGCGATGGTGCTGGGGGATGCCCGTTTCATGCTGATGATCTTCGTCTATTCGTTCTTTTGGATCCTGTATTTCCAGAACTTCGGCTCCGTGCTCTGGTTCCTCCGGGATTTCATTGATGTTACTCCGGTGAATACGTTCTTCGCATCGTTCGGCATCCCTCTCAATTTCGATGCGGAACATGTTACCGTCATCAATGCGGGCACCATCATCTTGCTGCAGGTGCTTATCAGCCGCATTGTGAAGGATGCGAAACCGCTGCTGACGATGGTGGTGGGAATAGGATTCGGAGTGGCCGGTTTCATCTGTCTGGCATTTGCGTCGAATATCTGGCTCTTCATGCTCGGCATTGCAGTATTTTCCATCGGAGAGATGACCGCACATCCGAAGTATTACAGCTATGTTGGACTGGTCGCTCCGTCGGAGAAGAAAGCGGTGTATATGGGATATGCGTTCCTCTACGGTGTGATTGGAAGTCTGGTCGGGTCCAATCTCGGCGGAACGATGTACGAAACGATGTTGAAACCTCTCGTCGGAACTTCCGGCACCGAAGGCGCTGTGCGGACATTCTGGCTCATCTTCGCCGTTATGGGAGTGTGTGCCGGGTTCGGCCTGCTGTTGTATCACCGGATGTTCCGCCACGATACTCCCGAAACGAATGCACGAGCGCGCTCGGTGATGATCGTCGTCTATTCATTGCTGATCGCCATCGGCGGATATTTCTTTTACAGTTCGGTTGCCGGTGCTCAGGTCTCGTATAAGACGATGGTGCAGTCTGCCATCATGCTCGTCATCGGGATAGGCGGGATAGTGATAAGCAGAAAACGGTAATAAGTAATATTGTCGTAGTTCTGAATTGTTAGGAATTATATTTTAAAACAGGAACAGCATCCTAAGGATGCTGTTCCTGTTTTTCCGTGATCCTTCAAATGCTCACCAATGCATCAGAAGGATACTGCTCATTTCTTACGACCTGCTTTGGTATAACGCTACCAGCGCAGCTCCGATCGCCTGCGAGAGTTCACCCAATGCGGCCGGTACGATGTTGATGCGTCCGCGCTGAGCGGGCCAAAGATACGGCTCCATCGTTTCACGGAGCACTTTCAGATAGCGTGACCGGAATTCTTCCGTGGTGGATTCGGGATCCATCAGTCCGCCGCCGATCACAACGAATTCGGCATCAAGGATCATGGTCAACGTGGCAACAAGCAGACCCATCGCCTTCGCCTGGAAGTCGAAGATCTCAACGGCAAGCGCATCTCCTTTTTGTGCGAGCCCGCGCAGACTCAACGCTTTTTCTTTTGCGCTGAGCGGTGATTTTGCCAACGCATGATCAGGATATTTCTCGAGTTTTTCCGTGAGAAGATACGGCAGTCCGGAGATGGTCGTGTAGACCTCAACGCAGCCCCAGTCACGTCCGCAGCCGCAGGGATACGCTTTCGTTCCCAGCAGATGGAGCGGTGCGGGAATATGAGCGCCTTCCATTCCGGCAAGTGTATCGCCATCCAACGGAAGTCCTCGTGCATCGATGAATGCACATCCCAATCCGGAACCGGGTGCGAGCATCACCACAGAACTTTTTTTGTTGCCGCGTGCATGCTGAGCTTCGGCAACTCCGCCGTAATTTCCGTCGTTCCCTACAGCCAGAGGAATAGCTCGTCCCGCCCGTTTCGATAATGCGCTGCTGTAATCCGAATACACATCCCAACCGGAGAAGATCTCGGGAAGGTTCGGTGCTTTATCCATCACGCCGTACCGTTTGAATGTTCCCGGCATTGCCAGACCGACGCCCGCTACCTGATCCCAGGTGAGTCCGTTCAATTGCAAGTATTCGTTGATCCCTTCCATCCATCCGTCCACAACGGCAGCGGGACCGGATTCAGAGTTCGTACGTTTCTGCAAAAGTTTTGTGGATATCGTTGTACCGTCTTCCCAGACACCGCCGGTCTTTGATGTGGTTGCGCCGCTGTCCGTGCCGATATATACTTGTCGTTTTCCGTTCATAGGAATACCTTCTGTTGATCCAAAATTATTGTGTGAGGTGAAACGGAGGATTGATGCTTTCGCGTATAAAGTAATCAAGAATTAATTATTACGCAGTAACTAAATTTGAGATCAGTCCAAGGAATATAAGGAAGCATCATCCTTCCATTTATTGCGGATCAAATGGTTCATTGAACCGCCCGGTAATTATCAAATAGAGCATTAGAGGTTATCAATTTAATAACCGTAATCTTTTCGGAGAGTTAATTCTGCATTTTTTGCCAATATCATCGGTCAGGACTATGGCATGTTATATGTATAGTATACTCTGAAGTACTGCGACTATTTTTACCATTCAATGACCTGCCGATATGATCAAAAAAAATGTGTTATCCCGCTGCATGTTCCTTTTCTTTTTTCTGTCGTATGCCCCGCTGGTTATGCTCAATGCGCAAACGGCGGACAAGCGTATTGATGAACTCGTCAGTAAAATGACCATTGAAGAAAAAGTCGGTCAGATGACGAACATCGCTATCGGTATGGTCCTGAATGAAAATGGGAACTCCAATGTTCTTGATCGCGAAAAACTGAGGAACGTGATGATAGAACATCATGTCGGCTCGTTCCAGAATGTGGTGAATCATGCCTACACGCTTGAGCAATGGCATGCGCTGATCGATACGATCCAAAAGATCAATATGGAAGAGTCTCGTTTGAAGATCCCCGTGTTGTATGCGATCGATGCAGTGCATGGCGCGAATTATACGATCGGTTCCACGGTTTTCCCTCACAATCTTGGACTGGCGGCGTCGCGGAATCTAGAACTTGCAAAGACCGGTGCGGAAGTGACAGCAAAAGAAGTGCGCGCATCCGGCATCCGATATAATTTTTCGCCGGTGCTCGACGCCGGCCGTCATCCTCTGTGGCCGCGGTTGGCGGAAACATTCGGAGAGGATATTTTTCTTGTAAAGCAGATGGGACTGAGCGTGATCGAGGGGTATGAGGGAAACGATCTGAAAGACGTCCGGCATGTTGCATCCTGTATGAAGCACTACATCGGATATTCCGTCCCGTCCTCCGGTAAGGACAGAGCTCCCGCAATGATCCCTGAGATCATGCTGCGGGAATATTTCCTTCCTTCATTTAAGGCCGCGGTGGAATCGGGTGCGAGCACGGTGATGGTCAATTCAGCCGAGATCAACGGTGAGCCGGTCCACGCAAGCAAATATCTTCTCACGACTGTTCTGCGCGATGAACTCGGATTCAAGGGTGTGGTCATTTCGGACTGGGAGGATGTCAAGAAATTGATGACGCGCCATCATGTCGCGGCAACATACAAGGAAGCGGTCTTCCAATCCGTTACGGCAGGGATCGATCTCTGCATCGTGCCGATGGATCTGGACTTCAGCAGGAATCTTGTGGAATTGGTCAACGAAGGAAGGATCCCGCAATCAAGGATCGACGCTTCGGTCCGACGGATCCTGAAAATGAAACTTGATGTGGGACTGTTCGATCATCCGTATGTGGAGCCGGAAGCGGTGAAGAATTTCGGTCTTCAGGAGTATTCGAAGACTGCGTTCGATGCAGCGAGCGAGTCCATCACACTGCTGAAGAATACAAACGGAGTGCTGCCCATCTCCAAGAATAAAAAAATATTCGTGACCGGTCCGGGAGCAGCATCATTGACCACGCTGTACGGTGCATGGTCCTATACGTGGCAGGGGACGAAGGATGAGTACTTCAATAAGGAACTCCCGTCCATTCTGCAGGCGGTCAAAACGAAGAGCAGAAATGTGACGTATCATCAAGGGACGGATTTCACCGGCAGCGATGCGGGGATTGCGAAAGCAACGGTATTGGCGAAAGATGCGGACGTGATCATCGTCTGTCTCGGCGAGGATTCCTATGCTGAGACGCCCGGCAATATCGACGACCTGGACCTTCCGGAGATTCAACAGCGGCTGGTGCAAAGTTTAAGCAAGACCCATAAACCGATCATCGCGGTGCTGACAGAAGGACGGCCGAGGATCATTCGGGAGATCGAACCGTTGTGCAATGCTATTGTTATGGCGTACTGGCCGGGATCACAGGGAGGGAATGCGATTGCCGGAGTTCTTTTCGGTGAAGTGAATCCTTCCGGCAAACTTCCCGTGACGTATCCCCGCTTTTCGGGTTCTTTCAGCACCTATGATCATAAGTATCTGGAAGAAGCGGTCGAGAAAGTCGATCCGTACGATTATTCATTCGGATTCAATCCGCAGTATGAATTCGGTTTTGGTTTGAGTTATACTACGTTCACTCTGTCGGGAATGACGTTCTCGGCAGATACAGTGACTCGAAAAAATCCTATCACGGTAAAGATGACGGTGAAGAATACCGGAGCAATGGCAGGCAAAGAGACCATAGAATTGTACAGTTCGGATCTTGTTGCATCAGTGACACCGTCCGTGAAGAGACTGCGGAAGTTCCAAAAGACGCCGCTGCTCGCACCGGGAGGTACTGTAACGCTGGAGTTCGTCATCGCCGCGGAAGACCTTGCATTCGTCGGGAAAGATCTAACGATGAGGACGGAAGAAGGAGAGTTCGACATCGTGATCGGTAAAGAGAAGAAGCGGATCTATTTCAAAAATTAATAGAGGTTATTGTGGATAGAACTGCCGTTTTGATGAAGTTTGTTGTTATCGTGGTTATATC
Source organism: Chitinophaga pinensis (assembly GCA_943369855.1). Classification (GTDB taxonomy): domain Bacteria; phylum Bacteroidota; class Ignavibacteria; order UBA10030; family UBA8401; genus UBA8401. The sequence goes on from CALROS020000051.1 coordinate 5,746, forward strand.
CTTTGTCCCGTCAAATCTCCATGCGCAGTTCCCGAATGACTACAAGGGAAAACCGTTCCATGATGATTCGGTGAAAGTATTCCCGATCCATCTTCCGGGAATTCTGCAGTGTGAGTATTATGATCTCGGCGGTGAAGGTGTGGCATACGGCGGGACCAAAGCGAAAGTGAACGGACTCAATGTCGGTTCCGATTTCAACAGAACGATGGGCTGTAATGAAGGTGGAATTCCATATTTTTGCAGGTTCAGAGATTCGGAAGCCGTTGCGGTCTCTTATACAAAACCGTGCTGCGATATTGATCCCGTTAAAAACATGTTCCCGCAGTCACTTGGACAGATCTATACCGGCTGGACTCCGCCGGGCGAATGGATGAAGTATACGGTATTTGTTGATACACCGGGAGTATATACGATACATTTTGTCTACACGGCTCCCATGCCCGATGGTTTGGAATTCTCATTGGCGCTGAACAACAAATCGGTCATTGATAAGGTAAGAGTGCCGAATTCATGCCATGGTGATCAGAAGGACGGACTCCGGTGGCATCGATGGAACAAAGCGATGAATATCGCTGAGATCATTTTCCCGGCAAAAGGACTGCAGCTGCTTACATTTACGGTAACGTATCCGGATAGTAATGAAAAGAACGATCTCGGAAATTTCGATTATATCGAATTTGTAAGGAAAGGCTCAGTTCCAGCAGGAAAAAAATAAAAAAAGGTCTGCCGCAAGAATAATCAGTTGTATTACTTCCTTTGGAATTGGCGTATAAGAAATATTATGAAATGTATTGCGTTCACTCTCTTCATGCTGATCCTCCCGTGCATTTCATCCTCGCAAAAATCTCTTTTGGAAAATGGACGATTACAGGTAATCGGTCATCAATTATGCAATGAACGCGGAGAGCGGTTTCAATTAAGGGGAATGAGTCTTTTCGGATTGATGCATTTACCGGAGTGTATCACATACGAAGGATTGAGAACGCTCAAAGAAGAATGGCATTCAAATGTTGTTCGAGTTCCTGTCTATATGGCGAACTACAGTAATTCGAACAATTATAACCAAAATCCGGCATTTAACAACATATTGATCGATAGTATTGTGACATGGTCTGAAAAACTTGGACTATATTGCATCATCGATTGGCATAACGACCGTTACGGAAATCCCAACGATATACAGCATAAAGGAGCTGATGCATTCTTTGAATTGATGTCAACAAAGTATGCCGCGAAAAAAAATATCATCTATGAACTCTTCAATGAGCCGTATGGAAAAACAGTCACCTGGGATACAATAGCAGACAATGCCAACCGGATCATGCCGATCATCAGAAAGCATGATCCGCATGCCGTCATTCTTATTGGATGTTCTGACTGGGATCAAAAACTTGAAACTGTCGAAATGGCGAAATTGAATGACCGCAGCAACATCATGTTCACGTTCCATTTCTATGCCGCTTCCCACCGTTCACTGTATCCGAAATTTGTTCGGCAGATCCACCGGATCCCGGTATTCGTCAGTGAGTGGGGAACATGCGAATCCACCGGTGCTGGAAATGCTGACACAGCATCGAGTTCATTATTTTTAACAGCGATGAAAAAAGATGTGAATGATGCCGATACTGTTTCCATTAGCTGGTGCAATTTCAGCTTTGGAGACAAGGATGAAACGGCATCATCTTTGAGACCGAACAGCTGCCGTAATGGTCTGTGGAATAACACGACACCGGAGGGCGAATTTGTCAAATATTGGATGGTCCATAACACGGCTCCGGTCACAGAGCCAAAAAACAGAAACCATTGATCATTTTTGAAAGAGAGTGGAACAGTGAAGTATAGAACATTTGGCGATACATCCTGGCAGACAAGTGAGATCGGTTACGGTATGTGGGGACTTGCCGGATGGTCCGGCTCGAGCGAAAGTGAATACATGAAAGCGCTCGACATGTCGGTCGAAATGGGATGCAATTTTTTCGACACTGCATGGGCGTACGGTAACGGCGTAAGTGAATCGGTCTTGGCAAAGATCCTCCGACGCTACCCCGGCAAAAGACTGTATGCGGCGACAAAAATTCCTCCGAAAAACTTTAAATGGCCGGCTCGTCCTGAATATCCGCCGGAAGAGGCGTATCCCTATCAACATATCATCGACTACACCGAGAAAAGTCTGAAGAACCTTGGAGTGGAAACGATCGACCTGCAGCAGTTCCATGTGTGGGACGATGCATGGGCGGATCATGACGATTGGCAGAAAGCAGTGGAGACGCTGAAGCGGGACGGGAAAGTTCTTCATTTCGGCATCAGCGTGAACCGATGGGAGCCGGAGAATTGTATGAAGGCGCTGGGTACGGGGCATTTTCAATCCGTGCAGGTGATCTACAATATCTTCGATCAATCGCCGGAGGACAAATTATTCCCGCTGTGTGAAAAGCTGAATATCGGAGTTATCGCCAGGGTACCGTTCGATGAAGGCTCACTCACGGGAACATTGACGAAAGAAACGGTCTTTCCTGACGGG
>CALROS020000052.1:0-8261 GCA_943369855.1 Chitinophaga pinensis
AAGAATCATAACATCCTCATCGGTGAACGGACCGCGGAAGCGATCAAATGCGAGGTCGGTTCCGTGATGCCGATGAAAGAGGAAGTGACCAGTCAGGTGAAAGGACGAGATCTTGTGAACGGTATTCCGAAGACGACGGAAGCAAGTTCCGTCGAGATCCGCGAGGCTCTCAACGAGAACATCTCCTCCATCATCGACGGCGTGAAGATGACCCTCGAACGAACTCCTCCGGAACTGGCATCGGATATCCTTGACCGCGGCATCATGCTCACGGGCGGCGGCGCACTGATCAAAGGACTTGACGAACGTCTACGGCTTGAAACGAATCTTCCGGTGCACGTTGCCGAGGATCCGCTGACCGCTGTTGTCCGCGGAACAGGACGCGTTCTGGAGAACCTCGAGAAATATCACAAAGTGCTCCTCACCAGCAGACGGTATTGATCGGTCCATGGTTCAGCGCCTCTATCAATATCTTTTCCTCTTCAAAGAATACGTCGTGTTTGTGGTGCTCGTATCGTTCTCCATCGTTCTGCTGGTGGTGAACGATAACACACAGATACGTCAGATCCGCTCCATCACGGTCGGATCACTCGGAGTGATCCAGCAGACATTCTCATGGATCCCGAATATCACCGCCCTGCAACGGGAGAATGAACTCCTCCGTAAAGTGAATGTGAACCTGTCCGATGAAGTGAATCAGCTGCGCGAGGCGCGGCTAGAGAATATCCGACTCCGTTCCATGATCGCCCTTCAGGAGACATCCTCCGTAAAATTGATCGGGGCAAAGGTCGTCTCGAAGAATCTCAATCTTCTGCGCAACGCACTCACGCTCAACGTCGGCTCCAATGACAAGGTCAGTATCGGAAATCCCATTGTCACGGGTGAAGGCTTGGTGGGTAGGATCGTCGCGGTCAGCGGTTCATATTCGATAGGACAAATGATCGTGAATGTCGATTTCCGTGCGAGTGCAAAGGTCCAGCGGAGCCGCGTGGATGGTATCATCGCCTGGGACGGAAAATCAATTCTGCTGAAGAATGTCGCGAAGACTCAGGATGTAAAAGAGGGTGACGCCGTCATCACGTCTGAATACAGCAACGCCTTCCCTTCCGGTATCAAGATCGGTATTGTCAGCAAGATCAGTGAAATGCAGAACAGTCTGTATAAACGGATCGAGGTGATCCCGACAGTCAATTTGACCCAGTCCGAAGAAGTTTTTGTGATGGACTATGTTCCGAGTTTGGAACGAATGGCGTTGGAACTGCAGAAGAAATAGAATTGGTGAACTGCGATCGCTGTTACTCTTGTTATACTCCTTTCCCGGTCATCTCTTAGAATGTTCCATCTCGCTTGAACTTCCTTCATCGGATCATTCCGAATACTTCTATTCCGCATTTCTGTGCGGACGATAAAACATCCATTCCACGAAACCAAGATTGATACCCCAACCCGCCGCCATACAAATTGTGCGGAACATTTCGCTGTGATACTGCGGTAACAGGAACCACGGAATGTGGGTAAGCACCTGCGTTCCGGCACCCATTCCTAAAGCGTACGCCCGCATCATCCATCTTCGGTGATTCTTTCTGTCTCCTCTTCGAACGGCAGCGTATCCCGCAATAAGACTCCACGTCATTCCCGTTCCGACGATCAGTCGGACGATATACAGACTGAATCCATCATAGACAGGCCATGCATAGAATTGAGTCAGCCATAATCCTGTCAATGAAGCGGTAAGTCCAAAGATAATGAGGTACCGTCCCGACAGCCTGTGCCACGGCAAATTCCGGTTTCGGAATGAAGGGACAAACTGGAATGCTCCCAGCACACAAAACACAGAGACCGAAACAATGTGCAGTACAGCCGGTACGGGAGCGTTCATGAACCGGGCGTTCTCAACAGTGACAGGAATCCGGCTGAATATTTGGATGACCCTGTTTGCACCGGCTGCGACCGGAATAAGACAGAGTCCGATCAATCCGACGGCGATACGCCACTGTTTCCATATCGCACTCATGATTTTTTATCACCGGTTATTGATGATGATTGATTGCGGAGACGCGAAAGGAGTTTGGAAATATCGTCAGGCAGTTCACTCTCGAACCGCATCATTTTTTTTGTCGCGGGATGAACGAAACCCAATTTCTTCGCGTGCAGCGCCTGACGGGGCATCATCTCCAGCAAGTTCTTTACTTCCGCTCTCTTCTTCCCCTCTATTCCACCAACAACGATCTCCCTGCCGCCGTATGTCTCATCACCGAAGACAGGATGATTGATATGTGCCAGATGCACTCGGATTTGATGGGTCCTGCCGGTGTGCAGATGCAGTTTAATGAGCGCAAGATACTCGAACTGTTCGATCACTTCATAATCCGTAACGGCGTGTTTCCCGTCCTCGACCACCGCGACCTTCTTCCGGTCACGTTTGCTTCTGCCGAGCGGCGCGTCGATCGTTCCGGACTGCTGTTTGAATGTTCCCCAGACAACGGAATGATATTCACGTTCGGATGTCTTTGCCGCGAATTGCTTCGCCAGTTTTTGATGGGTCGTTTCATCTTTTGCAACGACCAACAGACCGCTCGTATCCTTGTCAAGCCGATGGACGATACCGGGACGAACGATGTCAAATTCTTCATCGTCATCCGCATGCAGCTGGGAGAGTTTCTCGGAATGATGCATCAACGCATTTACGAGCGTTCCGGAGTAATTCTTATATGCCGGATGGGTGACCATCCCTGCCGGTTTGTTCACCACAAGAAGAAAATCATCCTCATAGACGATCTCCAGCGGGATCGCTTCCGCTTTCACTTCAGGAGGATCGGGACGGGCCAGATCGACGGAGATGTGATCATTCGGCTGCACGACATAACTTGGTTTGACCATGGCACCATTCACCAGCACTTCACCGTTCCGGATCGCTTCCTGCACTTTATTGCGGGTTGCGTTCTCGGTGTGGTTCGTGAGATACACATCCAGGCGCTCTTTCGTCTGCCCGGGGGGTATCTGAATCTCGAAATGATTCTTCATAGCGGAATGGATGGACTGATAACAAAAGATGCCCGCATTCTGCAGGCATCATAATGAACTACGATCATGGGTAATGTCACTGTGCCGGATTCGATTCTGACGGCGGTTCAGGGGATGCTGCGGACGAAGCATCAATTGCGGCCATCTCTTGTTCCTGATCGACGAACGAACGGTGGAACAGAAGCATCATCAATACACCGATCGAGACCGATGCATCGGCGATATTGAAGACCCAGAACCGCTGCAGCGCAAATCCCCACAAGTCGATATTGAAGAAATCGACATCGATAAAATCGACCACTTTGCCGTGAAACAGAGCCGATTCACCGTAGATGACGCCGTAAAATGTCCGGTCGATCAGATTCCCGATCGCTCCGCCGAGAATGAGTGCCAACGATATACGGAACAATAATTTTTCTGTACGCATCACATACAGATACGCCAGGATACCGATGCTGGCGATGATGGAGAAGAGCGTCAGGAACAACTTTCCGTCCACTACTTCGATGCCGAAGGCCATCCCCGGATTCTCGATGAATGTCACCCGGAGAAAATCGCCGATCACAGGGATCGACGTGCCGAGCTGCATTCCCTTGAGCGAGATCCCGAGTGACGGGACCTCGAGTCCTTTGATCATGAATTTGCTGAGCTGATCGGCGATAACGATGAACGCAGTTAGGAAAAGTACTCTCACCGTTACATCGATCCCTTCTTCAGATTCTTGCATTCAATGCACAATTGAGCGTGCGGAACTGCTTCGAGCCGCGCTTTGGGAATAAGTTTACCGCAATTGATGCAGAATCCGTAGGTCCCTTTATCGATCCTTTTCAATGCATCATCGAGGTAGTTCAGGAATTTACCCTCGCGTGAAGCAAAAAGGAATGTCTTTTCCCGCTCCATAGCATCGGTCCCCTGCTCCATATGTGTGGAATAGGTGGAATTCTCGCTCGCATATTCACCGGTCGTCACATCCATCATACTCTCTTTCAGGATCGCGAGCTCCTCCAGGATCTCTTTTCTCTTCTCCGTGATGATCCCTTTGAAATACTTCAGATCATTCGCTCCGAATCCTTTGACCGCTTTCTTCTTCACCGGTTTGACTGCAGCACTTTTCGTTTTGGCCGCTGCCGCTTTAGGACGCGCAGCTTTTTTTACCGGTGTTGCTTTTGCCTTCTTTACGACCTTTTTCGCCATTGTTATCCTTTTGAAAATGACAATGAATTGAATTAGACTTTGTTGATACTGATTTCACATTGAACGCCGTTGATATCTTCTTTCACGGCATTCCCGTTTGCAGCATTGCTCTTCAGTTCTGTTGCCAGCGTTTCGCTCATAATGTATGCGGACGAATCAACAAGTGCTTTCGTCAATTCTTCCGTCGATGTAAATCCGATGGAGATCCTGTCCGTCACTTCGAATCCGGAATCCTTTCGGAGGTTCTGGATACGGCTGACAAATTCACGGGCAACCCCTTCGGTCCGGAGCTCAGCGGTGATCTCCGTATCGAGGGCAACGGTCACTTTCCCGTCGGATTCCACGACCCATCCTTTGATCTCTTCAGCGACGATCTCAACATCTTCCAGGATGATCGTTGCAGGATTCCCTTCGGCAATGATATGGATCGTCCCCTGCGTATGGATCTCATCGATCTGCTGCGCGGTAAAATTACGGATCACTTCGGCCACTTTAGCGGTCGACTTTCCGTATTTGTTCCCCAGCACACGGAAGTTCGGTTTGATCTTATACTTGATGATATCCTGATCGATCTTGGCATCGAGCGATTTCACATTGATCTCGTCGAGGATCACATCTTCCATGGACTTCAGCAGCGCATATTCGTCTTGATTCTTTATCGGGACCAGGATGCGTTTCAGGGGCTGACGCACTTTCAGATTCGCCTTCATGCGCATCGCGCGGACGAGTCCGACGATCCTGATCGCGCGGTCCATACGGACCTCCAGTGCCGGGTCGATCGCTGCTTCGTTCACGGCAGGAAGCACTGCAAGATGAACGGATGCATGTGATTCCTTTTTCGTTGCCGCGTTCAGATTACGGTACATCTCATCCGCAAGGAACGGTGCGATAGGCGCGGTCAGTTTCACGATGGTATCAAGACATTCATAGAGTGTCTGATACGCGGCTGTCTTGTCCTTCCCTTTTTCACTCTTCCAGAAACGGCGGCGGTTACGGCGCACGTACCAGTTGGAAAGATTGTCCAGCGTGAAATCCGAGATCGCACGCGATGCCTTTGTCAGATCGTACTCGTTCATGTACTGCGTATATTCCTTCACAAGCGAATTGAGCGCCGAGATGATCCAGCGGTCGATCTCCGATCGTTCAGCGATCGGCACTGCCGGTTCGCTGAAATCGAACTGATCGATATTCGCATACAATGCGAAGAAAGAATAGGTATTCACCAGTGTGCTGAAGAATTTCCGCTGCACTTCGCCGATACCGTCCTCATCGAATAACGTGGGACGCCACACCGGCGACTGCGAGACAAGATACCATCGGGTCGCATCGGCTCCGTATTTCGTGATGAGGCCGAACGGATCGACGGTATTCCCTTTCGATTTGGACATCTTCTGTCCGGTCTTATCCAGGATCAGTTCATTCACCAATACATTCTTATATGCCGGTTTATCGAACAGGAACGTACCGATGGAATGGAGAGTATAGAACCATCCGCGGGTCTGATCGATGCCTTCGGAAATAAAGTCCGCCGGATAAGCCTTGTCGAAGATCTCTTTGTTCTCGAACGGATAATGCCATTGTGCGAACGGCATCGCTCCGGAATCGAACCATACGTCGATCAACTCAGGGGTCCGTTTCAGATACTTTCCATTACTCCCTTTGAAGACGAGCTTGTCAACGGTCGGCTTGTGCGGATCGAGCGTCTTGATATCCTCTTTCGTAAAGATCTTTCCGGAAGGATTCCCGTTCTCATCCAGCCATTCAGCACCGATCAAGTCCTCAAAACTTCCGACACATTTCATCTCTTTCGCATCTTCCGAGAGCCAGATGGGAAGCGGTGTTCCCCAATACCGGTCACGGGACAATGCCCAGTCCTTATTCTCTTCGAGCCAGTTTCCGAAACGTCCTTCACCAACTTCTTTCGGGATCCAGTTGATCTGTTTGTTCAGATCGATCATCCGCTGCGCATATTTGGTCGTGCTGATATACCACGACGTGCGTGCATAATACAGCAGCGGAGAAGAACATCGCCAGCAATGAGGATAACTGTGGAGATACTGCTCTTTCTTATAGAGAATGTTCCGTACTTTCAGGTTCTGGATGATGTCCGCATCGACATCCTTCACGAATTTTCCTTTGAAGTCCGTCACAGCATCTTCGAACTCGCCGGACTTGTTCACGGGGTGGATCGTCGGCAGTCCGTACTTGCGGCAGGTCTGATAGTCATCCTCGCCGTATGCGGGAGCCATGTGAACGATACCGGAACCGGAATCCGTCGTGACAAAACTTCCCTCAACAACATACCATCCTTTTTCCTTCACATCGTGGTAGTTGAAGATCCGTTCGTATTCTTTTCCAAGAAGATCCTTCCCCTTGTATTCAGCAACGACCGTATATTTTTCCTTCAGCACTTCGAGACGTGCCTTCGCCATGATGAAGAACTCACCTGTCGGCACGGTATTCTCACCATCGACTGCAAGGAGTTCAACTTTCACATAATCGATATCGGGATGAACAGCCAGCGCAACGTTTGAGATAAGGGTCCACGGCGTGGTCGTCCAGACGAGGAAGTACGTGTTCGCTTCGTCCTTCAATTTCATTTTGATGTAGACGGACGGATCCTTCACATCCTTATACCCGAGCGCGACCTCATGGGATGAGAGCGGCGTTTCGCAGCGGGGACAGTACGGCTGGATCTTATAGCCGCGGTAGATCATCTCTTTATCGTAATACTGCTTCAGCGCCCACCAGATGGACTCGATATAATTATTATGGAAGGTGACATACGGATCCTTCAGATCGACCCAGTATCCCATCTCCTTCGTCATCCGCTCCCAGTCCGCCTGATATTTCCAGACCGATTCACGGCAGAGCTGATTGAATTTTTCGACACCGAACGCAAGGATCTCATCCTTATGCTTGATACCGATCTGCTTCTCCACTTCGATCTCCACCGGAAGACCGTGCGTATCCCAGCCCGCTTTACGGAACACCTGGTAACCGCTCATCGTCTTGTAACGGCAGAATGCATCCTTCAGCGTCCGCGCCATCACGTGATGGATGCCGGGACGGCCGTTCGCGGTCGGAGGACCTTCGTAGAATGTATAGAGCGGTTTGCCGCTTCGTGAAGTGATGGATTCTTCGAAGATCTTCTTCTCTTCCCAGAATTTCAGGATCTCTTTTTCGACTTCGGCGTAATTGATCTTATCGGTAAGTTCTTTAAACATAACAGCTATAGTCTCGCGACAACTTCTTTCATGATTGAGGTTAATTTCGGTTCCGTGCTGTTCGCAACTGCGATCACTTCCTGCAGCGAGACCGGTTTGAGTGCATCAGGGAAACATTCATCCGTCATAATGGAGAAACCAAGCACACGCATCGATTGATGTGCGGCGACGATCACTTCCGGAACGGTGGACATTCCGACAACATCAGCGCCGATGCCGCGGAGGAACCGGTATTCTGCTTTCGTCTCCAGATTCGGTCCGGAAACAGCCACAAAAACACCTTTTTGCAGTCGGATCTTCTGGTCCAACGCGACTTTCTCTGCCAACGCGATCAGTTCTTTCGTGTACGGTTCGGTCATATCGGGGAACCGCGGTCCGAGCGTATCATCGTTATGCCCGATGAGCGGATTATCTCCGAGCAGATTGATATGATCGGTGATGAGCATGATGTCCCCTTTGGTGAAGTGGGGATTCATACCGCCGGCAGCATTCGAGATAAGGAGCGTATTCACGCCGAGAGCCTTCATTACACGCACAGGGAACGTCACCTGCTGCATCGTATAACCTTCGTAGTAATGAAAGCGGCCCTGCATGGCGACGATCTTCTTTCCGCCGAGCGTTCCGAAGATCAGTTTCCCTTTGTGTGATTCCACTGTCGAGACGGGGAAATGCGGTATCTCGGAATAATCGATGACGATCTCAGCCTGGATCTCTTTGACAAGTCCGCCGAGCCCTGTGCCGAGGATGATCCCGACAGCAGGTGTTGATTGTGTCTTCGTCCGTAAGAACGTTACGGCATCATTGATCTGCGTTCTG
>CALROS020000053.1:0-8191 GCA_943369855.1 Chitinophaga pinensis
GTTCGCCGTGAGAAGCACTTTGGCATTCGCCAATTTTTTCGCTGCGATCTTCAGCGCTTTGCGGGAACGGAACGAAACAACATCGGACATTTCCGCCAGGGCTTTCTTACGGTAGAACAGGAGTCCGATAAATGCTCCGAACGGAATGACCGTCATCAGCACCGCTGCCGTGGGATCGATCAATTCCGTATTCTTTTGACGGAAGGTCCCTGCATCGGTCTTGATGAACCGGATATCCTGATTCAGCAGTTTCACGTCCTCTTTGGAGATACCGGATGCGCTCTGCGGTGCTTCAGCACTCCCTTTCTCAACGAATACGTTGAATTCATTCGTCTTGAGTGTTACGTACCGGTGCTGGTTCGCATCGAAATACGAGAATTCCATCGCAGGGATCTTTTTGTCGCCGGGATACCGCGGAACGATGAGCCATTCGAATGTCTTCGTTCCATTGATGAGCGTGCCGGTCCGTTCGATCTCTTCCTTCACTTTGGGATCGTACTGTTCGAAGTCACTCGGCAGTTTGAGTTTCGGCGCTTCGAGGATCTTCACGTTCCCTGTTCCGCTGATGACCGCTTTGAGCGTGATGGGTTCATTCGTCTTCGAACGGCGCTTGTTCACATCCGCTCTCAACGTGAATTTTCCCACGGCTCCCTGGAATGATTCGGGGACGGGATTGGTCGGGAGCGGAAGCGACGTGATCTTCACCGGATTGCTTTTGATCTTCACATCGGCAAGACGTGCCATGCCGAAGAACGGATCGTTGAAGAACTGATCGAAGAGATCCTTGCTTTGTCTGCTTCTGGGAATACGGACCTTACAGGTCATCTCGATCGGCTGGATCTCAAGATTTCCGCTGGCGGTCGGAAAGAGAGCGGTCTTACGGATGATGCCGACCTTATACTGTTTTCCATTGATCACTTCCACAGCCCAGTTGATATTGGGCTGGAACGGAAATTCTTCACTCCAGAAGGATGTCATCGTCGGACTTTTGTCGATGCTGACATCCGCCAATTCAAGACGGGTGTAGAGTTTGAACTGCACCAGCACCTGCTCGCCCTGATAGACACGGGAACGGTCGATGACTGCGCGGACGAACAGATTGTCGCCGATATCCACCGATTCGTTCTGCTGTGTCTGGGCCTGCGGTTTCTTCTGACCGGACGCTTTGGTCACGGTCAATTCGATGGGATTGGATTTGAATAGACTGCCGGAGACCTCCACGGTAGCGGAGCCGATGGTCACTTTTCCCGCTTCACGTGCCTGCAGAATATAACTGTAGGTCTGGGTGGAAGAGACAACGCCGTTGATGATCTGCATGGTCGTCCCCTGATTCGGTCCTGAGAGGATCAGGAATTTGCTCAGGTCCGGAAGCTTCAGATTACGCGCACTGCCGCCGGATGTGGAGACGGTGAACTCGAGCGTGAACTGTTCATCCGCCGCAACGGGATTCTTATCGACATCGGCCGTCAGTTTCGCATCCTGCGCTAACATCAGTGCAGAGAGCAAAATGGTCGCGACGATGACCGAATATGTTCGTAGGAAATTCATTCGATGATCATTACCAATCTTTTTCAACGTTCATGCGGACAGGAGCTCTCTTCCGCACTTTCTTTTGTGTATTCTTCTCATCATTCTTCAGGGCCTCAAGGATCCGTTCCGCTTCTTTCTTCGACATCTCTTTTTGCTGTTGCTGCTGTTGTTGCTGCTGCTGATCCTGTTTCTGCTGGTCCTGCTTCTTCTGTTGCTGCTGCTGATCCTGTTTCTGTTGATCCTTCTTATCCTGTTTCTTATTCTTGTCGTTCTTCTGCTGTTGCTGCTGTTTCTGCTGTTCCTTCAGCATGCGGGCGGCGTAGGAGAGATTGTATTTCGCATCCTCATCGTTCGGATTCAGTTTCAGTGCCCGTTTATAGGAATTGATGCTCTCCTGATACTGTTTCCCTTCAAAATACGAATTTCCGATGTTATAGTGAATCTTCGATTGAATGGATTTATCCGTTGTCTTACTCAATGCCTGCTGATAATTCTGGATCGCTTCCTCGAACCGCTGTTGTTTCAGAACGGCATTTCCGAGATTGTAGGTCCCTTCCACGAGGTCCTTTTCTTTTTCGAGGGACTTCTTATATTCCGCTTCGGCATCGGAAAATTGTTTCTTCTCGTACAATTCATTTCCGTTGTTCACCAGCGAACGGATCGATTGTGCGTTTGCGACAGAGCAGATAAAAAGGATCGATATCAGGAACGTTTTCATTTCGCTTTCTCCGAACCGAGCAATCCTCTGAACGGATTGATCTGTGCCAGCCACGCTGTTTTCTTATCCGAGAGGATCACTTCAATGAACAACAGCACCAATGCTACGAAGAGAAAATACTGGAATTTGTCGTCGAATTCCGTGAATTGTTTCGCACCGAATTCCCGTTTCTCCAATGAATTGATCTCCTTGTAAATAGCGTCAAGTTCATCCTGCGAATTCGTGGCGCGGAAGTATCGGCCTTTGCCGATCGATGCGATCTCCTGCAGCGAATTCTCATCCAGTTTCGTCAGGACGATATTTCCCGAACGGTCGCGCTTGAAATCCACCTGCTGTCCGGTCCCGTTATAGATTGGGATCGGAGCACCGGAGGGAGAACCGAGTCCTATAGTATAGATGCGGACCCCTTTTTCCGCCGCTGCTTTCGCCTGTTCGATCGCATCACCGGAATTATTTTCGCCGTCGGTCATGATCACCAGCACTTTGGTGGAGGGTTCCTCAAAGTTGAACGACTTCATCGACTGCGCGATGGCGGACCCGATCGCTGTTCCCGGATTGGGGACCGATTCCACGTCGACGACATCCAGAAGAAGTCCTGCCGCCGCATAATCGATCGTCAGCGGAAATTGTGTATATGCCTCTCCGGAAAAGACGATCACACCGATCTTATCACCGGCAAGACGGTCAATGAGATTACTGATCTCGTATTTCGCTTTCTCGAGTCTGTTCGGTTTAATGTCTTCCGCCATCATGGATTTGGAGACGTCGAGAGCGATGAACATATCCACTCCCTCTTGCTTCACATCCTCCATGCGAGTACCGATCTGCGGATTTGCCAGTGCGATCACCAGCATGACAAATGCGGAGACATTCAGCAGTGCCTTGACGGTCCCTTTCCGAGTGCTGTGCTGCTCCGTCAGGCGGATGAACAATCCAGTCGATGAAAAGAGCCGTTTCGCTTTTGCACTCTGCAGCCGTACAAAAATGAACAGCGCGATCATCACGGGAACCGCGAGCAGCAGATACAGATAATCGGGATGGGCAAATCGAAACATATTACGGCAGCTTCCTTAACCAGGTATTTTTGATCACGACATCACCGACAAAGAGCATCAGCGCTGCAATGATGAATGAATAGAACAGTTCCGTGTATCGGCGGTAGGAGCGGACCTCTACACGGGTCTTCTCAAGTTTATCGATCTCCTGATAGATTGAGCGGAGTTTCTTATTATCGGTGGCGCGGAAGTATTTTCCGTCCGTCATCTCCGCGACCTGATTCAGCACCTTCTCATCGATCTCCACCGGCATCATCTGATAGCGGATGCCGAACGGCGTCTGCATGGGATACGGCGCTTCGCCCATGGTTCCGACACCGACGGTGTAGACACGGATGCCGTAGGACTGTGCGATCTGTGCTGCAGAGATCGGATCGATCTCGCCTCGGTTATTCACGCCGTCCGTCAGCAAGATGATCACTTTACTTTTCGCCTTGCTCTCGCGCAGACGGTTCACCGCATTCGCGAGTCCGAGACCGATGGCTGTTCCGTCCTCGATCATTCCGCTCTTCAGCGGTTTGATGAGTGTCTTCAGCACTTCATAGTCCACCGTCAGCGGACACTGCGTGAAACTTTCACCGGAGAATATAACGAGACCGATCCTGTCATTCGTTCGACCGCTGATGAAATCCTGCGCAACATTCTTCGCCGCTTCGATGCGGTTCGGCTGGAAGTCTTCCGCAAGCATACTGCCGGAGATATCGAGCGCAAGAACGATATCGATCCCTTCGGAATAGACATTCTGTCCTTTCGATGATGACTGCGGCCGCGCGAGGGCAATGATCACCAACGCAAGAGCAGCCATACGGAGAATGAACGGCAGATGACGGAGCCGTTCTTTCGCACTGTATTTCACCATGGCGAACGGTTCAAGCGTGGAGTACCGCACATCGCTTTCCTTCGCGTGCAGACGGTAATAATACCATACTGCAAGCCCGGGAATGAGCAGGAGCAGGAAGAGAATCTCAGGATTTGCGAACGTGATATCCATCATTATTTATTCACTTCAGAGACACGGAGTGATGGGATATTTCTATTAGCCATCTTAAAAAAAGATTTCATAAAGTTAGAAGTGTCATTCCCGCGTGTTCCGCTTTTTGGAATCCCGCAAGGCGGAATCTCAAATGGCGGGATGTTTGGCAGGAATCCACTATCATGGACCCCCGACAAAATCATTCGGGGGTGACAGAGCTATTTTTTAGATGCCTCTATTTATTTTCAGGTTCAATTACAACTTGAGGTGCCGGAGCTTCCGCCGCCGGTTTAGTCTGTTCAATTATAGAGCGGGCGCTGACCATCACTTGTTCATTCTCGGCAGCCACCGGCTGATGTTTAGCGAATTTCACCAGATCTGCGCTCGACAACATCGCTTCGATCAGCGTGAAGGTCCGTTGCTCCATCGCGAATTTCTTCAGCTGGTCCATCACTTCACCGGTGGTCAGTTCCAACGCCATGATGTTGTAACGCGCTTCAAAATACCGGCGGACGATCTCCGTTGCTTCGCTGTAATAGCCTTTGATCTCGCCTGCCTGCCAGAGACGTTTTGCCTCAAGTTCTTCCAGCTGCATCAACGCGAGCAGATGAGGCGGAATGTTCGGTTTGGCCTCTTCTGCGATCTCGCCGGCTTTCAGTTTCCGCTTCTGTATATAATAGTATATGCCGTAACCGATACCCGCCAACACCAGCAGTATGCCTATATATAGAGCGATCTCTTCAAGGGACATCGGCACCGTCATCGGCGGTTTCAGATCTTTTATTGTCTGCGAGGTGTCCACTTCCACACCGCGGATCTCAACAGGGATCGGATTGGACATTGAGGAATCAACGGTCCCGTCGGAATGCTTTACACGGACGATGTACGGTTGGACATAGAAACTTCCTGCTTCATACCGGGAGATGACATAATTCTTCTTCAGTTCAACGGCACCGTTCTGTTCGGTCCTGAGCAGCGAATCCTGCTGAACGATATCGAATGAACCGATGGAATCTTTGTACGCCGGCAATGCTACCGAGACTGAAGAGGGGAATTTTACCTGTACGGAATAACGGATCCAGTCACCGATGGCGACGGACTGTGAATCGACAATCGCGGTAACGGAAACATCCTGCGCGAACGCGAATGATATCAACAGTAAAGAGCTAATGGTATTTCGGAGCAAATTCTTCATTTATACTCTTGATTCCCGCATCTTAAAGAAATCCACCAATGGACGGAGGTACGGCTTGTGTGTTTCGATGGTGATCCGGTCCACCTTTGTTGAAAGGAATGCCTTCTTCATCCGCTCGTCGTGCTTCTGCCAGAACTGCGCGAACGACCGGCGGATATTGGCATCGCTGGTATCGATCCATCGTTCCTGTCCTGATTCCGCATCCTTCATCTTGATCAGACCGATCTTCGGCAATTCACGTTCACGCGGATCGTTCATTGTCACCGCGATCACATCGTGGCGTTTGCTGACGATGCGCAGCGCATTATCGTACTCTGTATCGATGAAGTCTGACAGCACAAAACTGATGGAACGTTTCTTGATGACATTGTTCAGATACTTCAACGCACCGCTGATATTCGTCCCTGTACCCTTCGGCTGATACGAAAGCAGCTCGCGGACGATGCGAAGGATATGCGATTTTCCTTTGTTCGGCGCGATGAATTTCTCCACTTCGTCGGAGAACATGATGAGTCCCACCTTATCGTTGTTGCGGATAGCAGAGAACGCCAGCACAGCGCAGATCTCCGTAGCGATCTCCATCTTTGTGGATTCGGCGGTCCCGAACTGACCGGACCGGCTCACGTCCACGACCAGCATCACCGTCAATTCGCGTTCTTCTTCGAAGATCTTGATGAACGGTTTGTTCGCACGCGCCGTCACGTTCCAGTCGATCTTACGGATGTCATCGCCGTATGAATACTCACGGACCTCCGAGAATTCCATTCCCCGTCCTTTGAAGACGGAGTGGTATTCACCCGAGAAGACCTGATTGACCATACCGCGGGTCTTGATCTCGACTTGACGCACTTTTTTTAGGAGCTCAGCAGTAGTCACTTTTAATCTGAAAACAATAATTATTAAAAAAGTTGGTAACCGATGTTACACAAAACCTATTACGTTAGCTGTCATTCCCGCATGTTCTTGGCGGGAATCTATGCAATGGATGCAATGGATGCCAGACTAAAGCGTTCGGGCATGACAGTTTTTTTGTTACGTGATCTTTTCTGAGTGACGTCCGTTAAAAAATTAGTTATTTCTAACGTTGAAAGCTTTAAACACGTTACAATGAGACACTACTACGGAACTTCCACCTTATTCAAGATCTCCTGCACGATCGTCTCTGAGGTCACTTCTTCCGCTTCCGCCTCGTATGTAACGCCGATACGGTGACGCATCACATCCATTGCGACGGCACGGACATCCTCAGGAATGACATATCCCCTGCGTTTGATGAACGCATACGCTTTTGATGCGAGTGCAAGCGAAATGGTCGCGCGCGGAGACGCGCCATAATTGATAAGATTGGCGAGATTCGGCAGCTGTGCATCTTTCGGATTACGTGTTGCGAAGACGATATCCAGAATGTAGCGCTCGATCTTTTCATCCATATAGATCTCCTGCATGGATGAACGTGCTTTCAGGATCTCTTTTGTGGAGACGACCTGCTGCACGGGGGAATTCTTTCCGGAGACATTCTGACGCATAATGAGCAGTTCATCCTCTTTCGTCGGATAACCGATCTTGATCTTCAGCATGAACCGGTCCACCTGCGCTTCGGGAAGCGGATAGGTCCCTTCCTGCTCGATGGGATTCTGGGTCGCCATCACGAGGAACGGTTCGTCCAGTTTGAAGGTCTCTTCACCGATGGTCACCTGGCGTTCCTGCATCGCTTCAAGAAGAGCGCTCTGCACTTTCGCAGGTGAGCGGTTTATTTCGTCCGCAAGGATGAAGTTTGAGAAGATCGGCCCTTTTTTCGTCTGGAACTTCCCATCCTTTTGATTATAGATGAGCGTTCCTACAAGGTCCGCCGGCAGCAGATCGGGAGTGAACTGGATGCGCTGGAATTTTGCATCGATGGCGGACGAGAGGGTTTTGATGGCAAGGGTCTTTGCGAGACCGGGCACGCCTTCCAGCAGGATATGTCCGTTCGCCAGCAGACCGATCAGCAGCCGCTCGACCATATGTTTCTGACCAACGATCACTTTGTTGATCTCCATCGTTAAAAGGTCAACGAAAGCGCTCTCCTTTTGGATCTTTTCGTTGATCGCTTTGATGTCGTAGTTCATTCTTCCTCCGAATTTAAAATCAAGATGTCAGACACCATGCATAATTTTCACCGCAACCAGGGTGGCTGACATTTTTATTTTTGTTGGTACTGCTGTAATCGCCAGTTTAGACGGTGGTAAAATAAAAAATGTTCCGGTGAAAAAGAAGAAAGATTAGTGTATTTTTCACGAAACTTTCGTACAATTGTATGAATTGTCAGCTATTTTGAGAAACGAAAGGAAGATACCAGAATGAAATTTACACTGTTTGCTGCGGTTGTTGCTGCACTGCTGATCGGATGCACGGAACCGAAGGCCGATGCGGAAAAATTGAACCATGCCAATGCCATGGTGAACACCGGACAATATGAAGAAGGGATCAAAGGGCTCGACGAGATCGCCAAAACAAGCCCGAACGATCCGGCTTTGAAGCAGTCATTGATCACTGCCCATGTGAAATTCGGGCATTTCTATCTGTTCAATGATTCACTCGCACCGAAAGTGAAATATCCGAACGCTTTGCATCAATACCGCGAAGCATTGAAGCTCGATCCGGAGAATAAGGATGCGAAAGAGAATGCTCAGCAGATCATCGATATCTATAAGATGATGGGACGCGAAGTTCCGAACGTG
>CALROS020000054.1:0-8124 GCA_943369855.1 Chitinophaga pinensis
CTCAATGCCGGCAAATCCTGTCGCCATCGAGCGTTTCATGACGATGACGGTCTTTGCTTTGTCCACATCGATGATCGGCATACCGTAGATCGGACTCGACTTCTCGGTTCGAGCGGCAGGGTTCACCACATCATTCGCACCGATAACGATACAGACGTCGACCGAATCCATTGTCGGATTGATCATTTCCATTTCCAGCAGCTGATCGTACGAAACGTTCGCTTCTGCAAGCAGCACGTTCATATGACCGGGCATACGTCCCGCTACGGGATGGATGGCAAATTCAACTTTGATCTTCCGTTTTTCCAGCTCATCGCTCAATTCACGCACTGCATGCTGTGCCTGCGCAACAGCCATACCGTATCCGGGAACGATCACAACGCGTTCGGCCTGTTCAAGCACGAACTTCGTGTCTTCGATTCCGAACTTGGTGATCGGCCGTGCTTCTGCGAGACCTGCCGTATCCACCTGCGGTGCACCGACAGCGCCGAACAGAACGTTACCGAACGAACGATTCATCGCTTTGCTCATGATAATGGAAAGGATGAAACCGGATGAGCCGTCAAGCGAACCGGCAATGATCAGCACTTTGTTGTCGATCGCGAATCCTGTCGCAGCGGCGGCAAGACCGGCATACGAATTCATCAGCGAGATCACCACCGGCATATCCGCTCCGCCGATCGGCAGAACGATGAAGATACCGATCAGGAACGATACGGCGATCATCGCATAGAACATCATATAATTGTACGGGAAGAAGATCAGATAGACAAACATACAGACCGCAGCAAGGAACATTGCGATATTAACAGCATTCTGTCCTTTATACGTGATCGGTGCTCCCTTGATCATTTCATTCAATTTACCGAATGCCATCAAGCTTCCGGTCACGGTCAATGCGCCGAAGAGCACTTCAAATCCGATCGCGCTCATCAGTCCGTTGCTCAGTTCGCCGAGATGACCTTTTTCAATGTATTCATTCACGCCCACAAGCACCGCGGCAAGCGCGCCGAATGCGTGCGAGAGGGCAATTCGTTGCGGCATCGCCGTCATCGGCATGAAGATGGACATTGCGGCACCGATCGCAGAACCGATCGCGATACCGGTGATGATCCATTCCCACGTGACGATCTTTCCGCCGACCAGTGTTCCGACGATGGCGAAGAGCATGCCAAGTTCCGCCATGTGCATCCCGCGCCGTGCGGATTCGGGATGGCTGAGTCCTTTCAGACCGAGAATGAAGAGGACGGAAGAGACGAGATAGACAAGTTCCATTGCGTAGTTCATGATTTCTTCTCCTTCTTCTTGAACATCTTCAGCATCCGTTCAGTGATCATGAACCCGCCGACCACATTGATCGTTGCGGCGGTGACGGCGACGAATCCGAGGACCTGCCCCGTAAAATGATCGCTCCCG
Organism: Chitinophaga pinensis; assembly: GCA_943369855.1. Classification (GTDB taxonomy): domain Bacteria; phylum Bacteroidota; class Ignavibacteria; order UBA10030; family UBA8401; genus UBA8401. The sequence continues at coordinate 1,417 of CALROS020000054.1, forward strand.
GCCGCCACAAGCGAGCCGACGAGCGAGATACCGGAAATGGCATTCGTTGCGGACATCAGCGGAGTATGGAGCGTTGGTGTTACCTTTTTGATGATCTCAAACCCGACAAAGCCTGCCAGGATGAGTATGTAGATGAGTTCTATTTGCATGGTTTCTCCTTGACGAATCGGTGAACATTCCTGCACCGCATGGATGCGGGAACATTGTGATTATTTTTTTTCGGCTTTCTTCGGAACGAACGTCGGATGGACGATCTTACCGCCGTGCGTGATCAGACAGCTTTTGATGATATCATCTTCCAGTTTCAGATCGAACTGTTTTGTCTCTTTGTTCCAGAACTCATCCAGCAGATTGAACAGGTTGTTGGAATACATCAGGCTCGCATTCATAGCAACACGGCCCGGCATATTTTTGATGCCGATGATCTTCACACCGTTCTTCTCAACGATCTTTCCTGCTTCTGATCCTTCCACATTTCCGCCTGTCTCCACGGCAAGATCAACGATCACGCTTCCCGGTTTCATCGCGGCGACCATCTCTTTAGTGACGATCACCGGTGCTTTGCGTCCGAAGACCTGCGCCGTGGTGATCACGACATCCGCCTGAGCACAGTACTGTTTCATCACTTCGCGCTGCTTTTGGAGCTGCTCTTCGGTCAGTGCTTTTGCATATCCCTGTGCGGTCTGTCCGGTCTCACCGAGATCGACCTCGACGAATTTTGCGCCGAGCGAGAGCACATCGCTTTTCGCAACAGGACGAGTATCGAATGCATCCACTTTTGCTCCGAGACGTTTCGCCGTGGCGATTGCCTGAAGTCCCGCTACACCGGCTCCGATAATGAAGACCTTCGACGGCTGGATCGTTCCGGCCGGTGTCATCATCATCGGGAAGATCTTCTGGATATTATCCGCAGCAACGATCACAGCGGCATAACCTGCAAGACTCGCCTGCGAACTCAGCGCATCCATTTTCTGTGCGCGCGTTGAGCGCGGGATCATCTCCATGGAGATCGCCGAGATATTTTTCTTGGCTAGGTCGCCGATCAATGCGGATTCGTTGAACGGATCGAGATAGCTGATGCTGATCGCACCCTTTTTCATCAGGGACAGCTCTTTCGTTTCCGGTTTGCGGAGACGAAGGACGATATCACCCGACGCCAATAATTTTTTTCGCACCTTCTCTACGGATGCGCCTGCCTTGACATATTCTTCATCGGTGATACCGAGGGTCGCCCCGATCCCTGCTTCGACAGAGATCATAGCCCCTTTTTTCATCAGCTTCTCAACGGTTGACGGAAGAACCGGTACCCGCGATTCAACGGTCGAGTTTTCTTTGGGGATGGATATATTCATAATGTTTTCGCTATTGTAAATTTTTGGGTGTGACGATGATTAATTCATTTAATGGAACAATATTCTTCTTTGCGGTATACGGTGTCAGATCCGGGACAGGCTGAAATGCTCTGTACATCGGAACGGCACCGGCGTCATATTGCGTCATCGGCGGGATTCCAAGGATCAATTCGATCGTTCGCAGTGCGGAAGCTGTCGTATAGTGGGTCGAATCGACCGACCGCCGTTTTACGTACGGAGAGATCACCATCGCTCCGGATCGGTGCGCATCTACATGATCGATACCGCCGTTCGCGCTCGTCTCCAGGATGAAGATCGCCGATTCCTTCCAGTATTTGCTCTTGCTGATCCGTTCTACCATCATTCCGAGCGCGGCATCATTGTCCGCCACGAATGCATTCTGGGTTCTGAGTTTGCTGAATTTCCCCTGTGTATGATCGTTCGGCAGTCTGATCATCGACAATGCCGGAAGCGAATCTCCTTTTTCATAGAGATCGAATTCTTTCATCCAGGCCGAAACACGGGCAGTATCATAATGATTGAGATCGAATCCGCGGTAGAACGGTGAGGTGGTTGTGAACAGACCTTTCGCCAGCGGCATGATCTCGCCGCGGTGAACAGCGTCTTCATTCAGGAACAGTCCATAATTACGGAATGAGATATTCTTTTTCTGAGCGGCATCCCAAAGGAATCCGCTCTTCGGTGTGGAGATGCCATCCTTCTCGTAATCGAACTCACCGCCCCGTTTTCCATAAAGCGTCGGAGCTGTCTTCTCCACATAATCATTGGAGTAGGCTGCCGTGCTCCAATGCATTCCATTGGCACTGGTCTGTCCGTTGGTGTAAAAATTATCCATCAGGACGAACTGACTGGCAAGTGCTTGGTGATTCACCGCTACGTTCTTTCCGTACTTCGCGTTTTCTGCATTTCCGTTCCCCTCAGCCAGATCACCGAACAGGTCATCATAAGAACGGAGTTCCTTCAGAATATAGAAGACATGCTTGATCGGGGAAGTGGATGCAGTGTTGTTCGGTATTGGATTCTGTGAGGTCCAGTCCGGATATTGTTGATCACGTGTGAACGGATTATTCTTTTTCACCGATGCCGTGAAGCTGTTCAGCTCATTTGCTGTCGGGATCGGAATAATGGAGATCGATCCTTTCAAATAATCGAACGGATTCTCTTTGTTGAAGTTCTTCCCGGAGGATTCTCCTTTTCCATTCGCCACGATCAGCACCGAATCCGCACAGACGACTGCGGTCGGGTACCACCCCGTCGGAATGAATCCGTTCACCCGGCTTTTCCCTGACTCACGAACGTCCACAACAGCGATCGCGTTATTGTCCGCTAACGCAACATATAGTGTCGAATCACCTTTACCCAACGCAAGCGCGTTCGGTGTGCTGCCGACGGGGGAATTCAGTATAAGAGCAACATCGACCGTTTCATCAACGATCAATGTCTTAAGATTGATTACGGAAACAGTATTCTCCCCGGAATTGGTGACGAACAATCGCGAATTCTTACTGTCCATCACCATGGCGGACGGATGATTACCCACGTTAATTTCGGTCAGCAATGCAAGATTCTCGGATTGAACAACGGCGACTGTTGAACCTCCCCACACACTAATATAGAGGAGCTTCCTCTGCTCATCCAATACACATGTATAGAGCGGTGAACGGAAATCAAGTCTCTTTATTACCGTGTTGGAGAATGCATTCAATTGATAGACCGAAGGAGTGATCCGAGATACGGCATAGATCTTTTCTCCCTCGGAATCGATCGTCAGTCCTGTCGGAGAAATGAACGTTGTCTGCTCATCATTCGTCAATTGTATCGAACTTGCGAACCATCCGGAATCGTTCCGGAATCCGTACCGATAGACCTTGTCGTCATTTCCCGCACCGACAAAAAAATAGTCCCCGAAAGGACCCCATACCGCACCCATCCATGATTTACGGATAGGAAGTTGTTGTTTTACGCGTTGTTCTTTTACATTGACGATGGAGAGTGTTTGATCAAAATATCCGCTGTTCACGACAACGAGGGTCTTTTTATCAGGGGAAAGTGCTAAGCCAAGGGGCAGATCTCCGGTGAGGACCGAATGCCCCGCCGGAGTTATCCCCTGTCCATTCGGCAGCAGAGGAGTTACCGCCGGGACAGGATCCAGAGGACTTTTCTCGACGGTCATGGGAGAACAACTGTAGAGAAGAAGACAAAGAGAACAGTAAAGAAAATACTTCATTGAGACGGATCGATTTTAAATTAGTCTGATAATATAGCAATCTTCTCATCCGTGAGCAAGATGAACATTATGCGGGTGGATGGCTCGGTTGAAACTCATCACGGATTTTGCTAAGTTATTACTGACTTTTAACCATTTCCATGGAACTACCTCATCTCCTGACGCTGTTATTATAGCACAGCGGAGGGAATTTGATCCAATTACCTAATGTTTCCAATCATCTCCGCGGTCTTACAACAGGATCCCAAACATAAGGAATTCGAGCAGCAGACCCTCCCGCATATGGAAGTGCTGTACAACTACGCCCTTCGAATGACCGGGAACAAGGAGGATGCCAGCGATCTTCTTCAGGAAACATATCTGAAGGCGTTCCGCTTTTGGGATAAGTTCGAACAAGGAACGAACTTGCGCGCCTGGATGTTTAGGATCATGAAGAACACTTACATCAACCTGTACCGGAAAGAATCCAAAGAGCCGGACAAAGTTGATTATGAGGAGATCGAAGGATACTACAATCTCGTTCGGGACCAGAGCAGCGACGATAATGATCTTCAGCAGAAAATGTTCGGTCAATTGCTGGATGATGATGTATCCAAGGCGCTCGAGAAGCTCCCCGAAGAATTCAGAACGGTCGTGATCCTCTGCGATATTGAAGGACTTGCGTACGAAGAGATCGCGGAGTTCCTTCAGATTCCGGTCGGCACTGTCCGTTCCCGGCTGCATAGAGGCAGAAAATTATTGTACACCCGGCTCTACGATTACGCAAAGGGCCGCGGCTTTATCAAAAAAGATGATTCGGAATAACGGAGCAAAGGTATTACTGTGAATTGCAGTGAATTCAAAGAATGTGTCTGCGAGATCGTCGACCATCGTCTTTCAGAAGAACGAACGAATGAGCTGATGGAGCATGCGCATATATGTCCTCACTGCGGTTTTGAATTCCGTGCAATGAAGGCAACCAAAGACATCGTCCACACCAAACTGCAGCGAAGCAGTGTTCCTTCCGATGTTTATTATTCCATCATCAATGCAACACTGAACTCCTCGAATTCGTCCTGGTTCAAACGCCTGTTCGGATTTCAATTGAATCCGGCGATCGCGTTCGTTGCTCTCGCAGTCGTTGCCGTCGGCATCTATTCACTCTTCATCCCCGCAAAGAACGGAATGCCCGAGGATGCGAATATCATCTCGCAATCCATGAAGAATTATCAGGCGGTGATCGGCGGTTCTATCAAACCGCAATTGGTCAGCACGGAAGAAGGTGTCCGTTCGTTCCTCACCAATGGTGTCTCATTCGATGTCAATGTACCGAAGATGAAAGGCTGCAGTTCATGCGCAGCGGTGCTGTCGGAATTCAACGGGATCAAACTCGCACACGTTGTGTATCAGGTTGATGGGAAGGATATCATCTATATCTATCAAGCATCGATGAATGATGCAATGGACGGTAAAACGATCGGACTTCCCGATGAAGCACGCGATGAATTGAAAAAGACCGATTGGTATATCCGCGATATGGACGCAAACACGACACTCGTGATGTGGCGCTACAAGAATACGCTCTGTTCTGCTGTCAGCAGTCTGAAGAAAGAACAGATGATCGCATTATTAACGGAAAAGGATCTGAAGGAATGAAATATCTCCTCATCGCAGCACTCTCTCTCGCATTGATCGCTTGTCAGCAGCAAAAACCGCAACCATCCCTTCCGCAAACCCCGACGGCATACAAAGCAAATGTGTCTATTCTGGCCGGCTCGGAAAAGACCGGCGAAGGAAACGTCCCTAATTTCACCTGGACCGGTGCTGACGGAAAAGTAGTGTCGTTTGCAGAAGTATCAAAAGGGAAACCGGTGCTCGTCAATTTTTGGGCAACATGGTGCGGACCCTGCGTACATGAGATCCCCGATCTTGTTGCATTGAATGAAGAGTATACGGCAAAAGGTGCGTTGATCATCGGCATCTCTGCCGACCGGGATGATGATGCGCTCACCCTCGTGTCAGATTTTGCCAAAGAGAAGAATATGAAATATCCCATTATCATCGATAATGGCGATCTGGAAGAGGCATTCGGCGGCTTACGCGGTTATCCCACAACGTTCTATATCGATAAGAACGGGAAGATCGTCAAGAAACTTATCGGACTTCAGTCCAAGACAAAATTTTCGGAGGAGTTCAACGCTATCTTATAACGCGTCCGGAATATTCACTGCCGAAGGTCAGGTGTTCGTTCAGCCATGATCTTCGGCATTTATATTTTAAAACAGTCAAAACCCCGGATTGATCTACTGTTTAATTTAAAATAAAAATGCCAAGCTTACTGCATCACACTCTCCATTAGAGGCTGTTGCTTCCTTCCGGACCTGGCAGGATTGTCTAACCTAAAGTTGTACAGGGCTTGGCAAAACTTATTTCATTTCTATTTTCTGTGGAGCTGATCGGGATCGAACCGACGACCTATTCGTTGCGAACGAATCGCTCTCCCAAACTGAGCTACAGCCCCAAAAAAAACCACTTAATTCTTCGAATTTCGCAGTACCGAAATTTCATTCGTACTCAAAGTGTTGAACTATTCTACGAATCTTCTGGTGAATCGTCTGGTGCGTCGTCGGTTCAAAACTTTTCTTAATATACAGAAGAATCAAGGTGAATTCAATTCTTTTTTCTTCTGCCGAATATTTATTTTATATAACTCAGCGCCACCGCAAGAGCGTCCGAGTCTATCCTCCGGATTAACGGACTCTCGCTGTGATAAAATCTTGGCAAAATAATAATTCCTTCGGCTGCTCTCCCTTTGCAAGATTTTTGTTTTCCATGAAATATTTCCACACCTTCCGCCCGGAACGTCAGTTGAGGGCGGAATAAAAGCATATATAAGTATAATAAAGGTCCAAAACAGTAAATATCTTACCGTATTCATTGATCAAAATAGACATAGCTGCTCGCATCAGTACTACACTTTGCTCTCGCCAGTACTATACTTTGCTCGGAGTGGTACTAGATAATCGAAGAACATCCACCGTTCTTCTCTTTGTTGCAGGCTGATCCACATCGTACGATTCAAGATATCCGCTCTTCACTCCGAACTCATAGAGCTCATTCAATCTCTTT
>CALROS020000055.1:0-8111 GCA_943369855.1 Chitinophaga pinensis
TGGCAGCCGTCAAACGTTGTTGGAACAGACACAGCAAAGATCTACACCTCACGCTGGAACAACCACGTGTCAGGCGAAGGCATCCAGACGATGCTCGGCTTCGGCGGTGTTGAATTCACCGGTAACACCTACACCAATTCATATCACAGCACAGCTCTGCAGAACAAGACCCTTGCTTGCGCAGATTGCCATATGGCAACACCTGTCGGCAACAAAGGCGGCGGACATACCTTCAAAGTCGGTTATATCCCCGAAGGTTCCACCACATTGTCATACAACCTTGCTGGTTGCAACCAAACCGCTTGCCATGGAACATCAGGTGCTATCACGACCTCCAGTGCAAAATGGAAAGGCGTTCGCGATGAAATGACCGCAAAGATCCGTTCATTGGCAGTATTGATGATGGACTCAACGGTTGTCGGCAAATGGACAGTGAAAAAAGCTGGCAAATTCAATCCTTGGATCACCATGACGGTCAGCGCAGCAGGCGATACATCCTATGCTGCTAATGCCAACACCGGTGCAAACGTTCTTCAGATCACACCCGCATTCAAAGCCGGTGCACTGTGGAACCTCCAGATGGCTATCTATGAAGCAAGCCATGGTATCCACAACACAGCATATACACGCTCATTGCTGGATGCTTCGATCGCAGAATTGAAGAAATAATTTCCCCCGCAATAGAAACGTAACACCCTTCTATAGATCCGCCTCGTGTCCTGCGAGGCGGATTTTTTTTAAACTGTTGGTAACGATCGCTTTCATTCACTCTCCGAATATTTCGATGATGCTGTTTTGGAAAGTATCATCTTCGTCTTCATGCGACGTGTGTGCAATTCTCATTGTCAATTGTTCAGTCCTAAAACCATGCAACCTACAATCCTGCAATCTTGTAATCATATAATTTTGTAATCTTGAAATCCAGTAGCATCTTTTTCCATTTTTTCTCCGCGCCCTCCGTGTCTCCGTGGTGAAGTTCTTAAAAAAACAAAAACTTTTGGATACCGCCGAATTTTTCCATATCATTTCACTATAGCCTTACCTGACCATATGAAAATCTCCGGATCTCTGCTGGTTCTCTTCGCCCAATTCTGTTTTGCACAACAGATCACCGTGAATGTTGTCGTACGGCCGGAAGGGAATGCGTTAAGCACTGCGGATAAGATCTGCATTGCAGGGACCAGATCTGAACTGGGGAATTGGGATCCTGCGGCGGTTCCGTTGAAAAGGAATTCGGATTCCGTCTGGATGTTCACCGCGAAATTCGACAGCGGAAGCGTCCTCGAATTCAAGATCACCGGCGGTGCGTGGGACAATGAGGCGGTCTACTCGGCAAAAGCATTGCCGAACAACACAAAAATTGATGTAACGAAAGATACCACAGTGATTCTTCGTCCTTTATTCTGGAAGCGATTCCTCCTGCCGCAAAAGCCCGAACAGGCCATCCGCGGCACGGTGGAATATCTTCGTCAGCTCGGCGGCGAAGGACTCAATCACGCGCGCGATATCATCATTTGGCTTCCTCCTTCCTACAGTAAGAATCTGAAGAAACATTATCCCGTTCTCTATATGCATGACGGACAGAATATCTTCGACCCGTCGACCTCCTTCGGCGGGTATGACTGGAGAGTGGATGAAGTGGCGGACAGTCTTATTAAACTGAAGCAGATCGAAGAGATCATCATCGTGGGCATCTATAACTCGCCGGACCGGCTGCCGGAGTATTCCGACTCTCCGCTCGGCGATGCGTATTTGAATTTTGTCGCCAATGTTCTGAAACCGAAGATCGATTCGACCTACCGCACGAAACCGGGGAAGGAGCATACCGGCATCATGGGCTCATCGCTCGGCGGATTGTCATCCATGCTCTTCGTCTGGAAACGGCCCGATGTGTTCGGAATGGCGGGATGCATCTCATCGTCATTCTGGTATGACAATGAGAAGACCTTGAAGGAAGTGAAGGAATATTCCGGTCATAAGAAGAATGTGAAGATCTATCTGGACTGCGGCGGACGCGAAAAGGAACTCATCAGCGGATATAAACGGATGGTCGAGATCCTGAAGCATAAAGGATACACGAAGGGGAAGGACCTGGAATATACGCTCGATACGAAAGGAACCCACAATGAGTATTACTGGGCGAAGCGTGTCTGGAGACCGTTGCTGTTCATGTACGGGAAAAAATAAGAACAGGTGTTAGGCACTAGGTGCTGGGTATTAGGTCTCTCTTTTTAGACACTATTACTGATAAAAGTTAATTCCAAAATCCAGCAACCAGTATCCAGTATCCTACATCCAGTATCCAGCATCCTATCGTTTGTTCTTCAACACTTTCTGTTTTGCCAACGACTCTCTCTCTAACTGCTTCTTATACTCCATCATCTTTTTCATCAACCGCTTGTCACTGATCGCCAGCATCTGCACTGCAAGTAATCCTGCATTCTTCCCTCCGCCGATCGCTACGGTTGCAACAGGGACTCCTCCCGGCATCTGAGCAATGGAAAGAAGAGAATCCAATCCTTCAAGCGCTTTTGTTTTGATCGGAACCCCGATCACCGGAAGAGGAGTGTAGGATGCGGACATTCCGGGAAGATGCGCTGCGCCGCCCGCACCGGCGATGATCACTTTGATCCCGCGCTTGTGCGCCGTTGATGCATACTGCGACATCACATTCGGTGTGCGGTGAGCAGAGGTGATCTTCATTTCGTAAGGGACCCCGAACTCATCCAGGACAACTGCCGCTTCCTGCATGGTCGGAAGATCCGAATCACTTCCCATGATAATACCGACGATCGCTTTCCTCATAAAACAAAGCTCCTTAGTCGCAACTCCGCCATTTATGGCGGAGTTCCTAGAACGAATACTAAAAAATGGCTTTAGCCATGATGTTTCAACTGATGCTCTTCCAGAAATGTATCAAATTCTTGCTGATATGTTCTTCCTGAATGGTGCTCTTCTTGATTCCGAATATACTTCCTTACTGTAGCAAGCTCTGACTCACTGACTGAACTTGCATAATACTCATCTGCCCATTCAAATTTGTTCTTCGTGATCGATTGTTTGTTGATCCAATGGGCAGATTCACCTTTGATCAATTGCAGCGCTTTCGCAATTGACATATCTGCATTTAGTCCGAAGAGACAATGAATGTGATCGGTATATCCATTGATGGAGTCGATGAATATTTCTTTTGTCTTTGCGTTTTGCTGAATATGCTCGATCACAGCTGTGCGGATCTCTTTTGTCAAATAGGGATATCGATTCTTTGTTCCCCAAACAGCATGGATCATGACTTTGACATAGGCCATAGTGCTTTTGTCACGGCTAAAGCCGGATAGATATATTGATAGATTGAAGCAACTCCGCCTTAAAAGGCGGAGTTGCTATCCTACAAACTGATCTTCTCTTCCAGTTCCGTTGCTTCTTTCAGGATCTTTTTCAGATCGTCACCGACCATCGTGATATGACCCATCTTTCTACCGACGCGTGAGCCCTCTTTCCCGTAGATATGCAGATGCACATTCGGGTGTTCAAGCGCTGCAGTATATAACGCCCGCTTCGTTTGCGGATGTTGCTTTCCGAGAAGATTGATCATCACCGCATACGGCTTTACCATCTCCGTGGAACCCAACGGCAATTCCAGGACGGAGCGGATATGATTCTCGAATTGTGAAGTAACGCATGCTTCAATGGTGTAGTGACCGGAATTATGCGGACGAGGGGCCATTTCGTTGACGATGAGCTCTTTTCCTTTTGTCAGGAACAGTTCAACTCCGTAGATGCCGAATCCTTTCACCGCTTTCACTGAGGAAACAGCGATCTCTTCGGCTTTTTTCATCAGTGCTTTAGATATCTGCGCAGGCGCGATCACCGTGTGACAGATATGATTCTTCTGGATCGTTTGAACGACGGGATATGTTTTGATCTCATGCTCTGTCCGTACGACCATCACGGCAAGTTCCATCGTAAAATTGACGAACGCCTCGGCCATCAGATTGTTGTGCCGGTTGGACAGATGCTTTACCGCAGAATGGAATTCCTTCTCGTCATTCACGACAGCATTTCCGTAACCGTCGTATCCCATTTTGCGCGATTTGAGGACGAAGGGTGAGCCGAGTTTTTTTGCGATCTGTTTGTATGTATGCTCCGCCGTCACTTCGAGGAATAACGGGACGGGGATCCGGTTCTTTTTCAGCGTCTGCTTTTGCAGCAACTTATCCTGAATGAGACCGATCGTAATGGAAGAAGGGTAGACCTTCTTCCCGTGTTTCTCTAGGAATTCGATACGGTGATGGTCCACGAACTCATTCTCCAGCGTCACCACGTCGCAGTGCTGAGCGAACGAACGGAGATGCAGTTCATCATCCACCCAGCCGATCGATTCGTTGTGCGTCAGCTGGCCGGCAGGTGAGCGCATTTCCTTGTCCATAATGGAGATATCAAAACCGAGACGCGAGGCAGCCAAGGTGGACATCTTCGCAAGTTGGCCGCCGCCGAGGATTCCGATGCAGATTTTTTTAGACATAGAGGGAGAGATTCAAAATGAAATGTCGGATCGATAGAATCCGACATTATTTGCGGACAAAGATAGGGTGAATTGGATGCAGAAGCAAGACTGTGACATCGATCTGTCATTGCTCTGTATTGGATTTAATCATTTTTTCCAGCATTCATCCCTGCAACATAGCCGGTGGAGAACGCCGCCTGCAGATTATATCCGCCCACCGGTCCGGCGATATCCAGTACCTCTCCGCAAAGGAACAGATTCCTGATCAGTTTCGATTCCATGGTTGTCGTTTCTACTTCGCCGAGAGAGACCCCGCCGGCAGTCACTTCACCTTTATCGAGGGGGATCTCCTTGACCGTGCCGAGTGGACATCGTTTCAACATCTTCACCAATGATTTTCGTTCTGTCTTTGAGAGCTGATTCAGTTTCTTCAGGAAGGTGATGGAAGTATTCACCAGCAGATACTCGGCAAGTTTCTGCGGGACCATCTGTTCCGTGAGTGTGATAACGGAGCGGGATGGATTAGCACTGATCTCATGGATGAGTTTTTCATCCAGTGATTCTTCCGTGAGTTCCGGAAAGAAATCCACACACATCTCAACGGTACGGTGCTGTTCAAATTCAATGAACGCTTCGCGGCTCACTTCCAATGCGGCGGGACCGGAGATACCAAAATGCGTGATCAGCACATCCCCGTTCCATTCTGAAACGACCTTGCCACCGCTGAGAGCCATAAGCCTGCCTTCGCGGATCGGGGTTCCCTGCCAGGAGGAGGGAGGTGTGGGTGACAGCACGATGGGAGTCAAGGCAGGACGAATGGGAACGATGGTGTGTCCCAATTTCTCCATCCATCGAAAGCCGTCTCCCGTTGTTCCCGTTTTTTGATATGAAGATCCGCCGGTCGCAACGATCACTTTGTCCGCTCTGATGATATCCCTGCTGGTCTTGATGTTGAATGAACCGTCCGGATTCTTGAAGATCTCGCGAACCGGGGACTGCGTCCGTAATGAGACTCCGCTCTCCGTCAACAATTGCTTGAATGCATTTACAACATCATCAGCATTGTGGCTGACGGGAAATACCTTCCCGTTTTCCCGCACATACGTTTCCACGTCGTGCGAGTTCAGCAATTCCAATAATTTCGTATTGGTGAACTCGTGGAACGCATATTTCAGGAAACGTCCCTCATTCGGTTTGAACTGCTTCAGCATCGTCCGTATGTCGCTGCCGTTGGTGATATTGCATTTGCCGCCGCCGGAGATGAGGATCTTAATGCCGGGATCGGGATTCTTTTCGAGCAGGATAACGGTGTTACCGAGCGTTGCCGCTTTCCATGCGGCGACCATCCCTGCTGCACCTCCGCCGATCACAATTATGTTCTGTGGTGTCTTCATATAATATGGAATATACTGAATATTGAGGAACAACCACCTCGGGTGAACGTCTAAATCCGTTGATTATCTCTCATTAAAAGAGTATCTTTACTTGGATTTTGAAGACATCTATCCATCAGTGTCTCATTTTTGAACAATTTTCGGAGTTTTTCCTTGGCAAAAGGTATGGCTCGTCCGTCGAGCCAAGATAAAAAACTGCAAGAACGGCTTCAAAAGAACGGACATATACCGAACCATATTGCTGTGATCATGGACGGCAATGGCCGTTGGGCAAAAAAACGTTCGTTACCGAGAGTTGCAGGTCATCATGAAGGGGTCAACTCTGTCCGCGAGATCGTTGAGACATGCGGTCAGCTCGGAGTGAAGTACCTAACGTTGTACACGTTCTCCACGGAAAATTGGAACCGTCCGAAAGATGAGGTCTCCATTCTCATGAGACTTCTTGTCAGTTCTCTCCGCGACGAGCGGGACCGATTGAATAAGCATAATGTCCGTGTTACCACTATCGGTGATTTTGAATCGCTGCCGCAGGATGCGCAGGATGAATTCCTCGATGCGATCGAACTGACCAAGAACAATACCGGACTGACGCTGATCCTTGCGTTAAGCTACAGCGGACGGTGGGATATCACGAACAGTGTAAAACGGATCGCTGAACAAGTGAAGAACGGGTCCCTCAAACCCGAAGAGATCACCGACGCGGTCATCACCCAGCACCTGGCAACAAAGAATATCCCGGATCCGGATCTGCTCATCAGAACAAGCGGTGAACTGCGGATCAGTAATTTCCTTCTCTGGCAGCTTGCATATTCCGAAATGTATGTAACGGATGTGTTGTGGCCGGATTTCAGACGCAATCAGTTGTATGATGCCATCGAATCATTCCAATCCCGTGAACGGAGGTTCGGTAAAGTAAGTGAACAGGTCTCCGGCCCATCGAAATCTTCTTCTAAAAGCTACGTGCGGCGGTTGTTAAAAAGTGTTTCCGGAATTTAATCGAATAATAATGACAATAAAAAACATAGTTCTTGCGCTGTTCTGCGTCTGCGGATTGATGTTCGCACAGCAGGGCGCGCAGCAGAAACAGTATAAGATCCTCGGTATCAGCGTCTCCGGCAATAAACTTGCCGAACCGATGGCGGTGATCGGCAATACCGGACTCAAGGTCGGCGATGAGATCTCGGTCCCCGGAGAGCAGACACGCAATGCGATCAACCGTTTGTGGAATTTGAAGATCTTTGCGAACGTGGATATCCAGGCGGAGACATTTGTCAACGACGGCGTGTATCTGCTGATCGTTGTGGAGGAGTTCCCCCGATTGGAAAAGATCATCTATACCGGGAATGAAGAACTGGATGAGAGTGATCTGAACAAGAAAGTGAATATCACGAAAGGACAGATCATCTCCCCGCAGGAGATCAATAAGATCTGCAAGATCGTGAAGAAAGCATACGAAGAGGAAGGGTATCTGCAGGCGCAGGTCTCATCCGAACTGATCGATGCAACCGACTCGACCAGCAAAGGACGGAAGACGCTGAAACTGAATATCACCGAAGGGTCCGATGCGCGCATCCGCGACATCCAGTTCTTCGGGAATAAATTCTTTGAGGACAGCGACCTTGAGAGCGAACTGCCCGATGTTCACCGGACGACTTGGTGGAAGTTCTGGCGTACGGGAAAACTCGAGAAGAAGAAGTACGAAGATGCGAAGAAGAAACTGGTGGAGTTCTATAAGAAGAACGGATTCCGCGATGCCGAACTGATCGAGGATTCTGTCACGTTCAGCGAGAATAAAAAGGATATCATCCTGAAGCTGTTCGTGTATGAGGGGCCGCAGTATAAGATCCGCAATATCAAGTGGGACGGTAATACTGTCTTCAAATCCGAAGCGTTGAACCAGCGCCTCGGATTCCAGCCCGGTGAAGTGTACGATATGGAGAAATTCGAACAGAATCTCCGCGGCAATCAGGAACAGTCCGACGTTGCTTCGATGTATCTGGATAACGGATATCTCACAGTGCAGATCGAACCGGAAGAACAGAAAGTGGGAGAGAACGAGATCGATGTGACCATCCGCGTTCGCGAACGGAATCAATTCAAGATCGCCGGTGTGGAGATCCGCGGCAATACCAAAACTCAGGAACGGATCATCCGCCGTGAATTGTACGTGCGGCCGGGTGATTATTTCAGCCGTTCGAATATCATCCGCA
>CALROS020000056.1:0-8090 GCA_943369855.1 Chitinophaga pinensis
GAGGACCTCGATACCGTCCATATCCGGCAGACCGAGATCGAGTATGGCCAGATCGAAGCGGGATGATTCCGCCATCCGCACGGCATCCGTACCGTTCTCCGCCAGCGTCACTTTGTATCCTTCATTCTCGAGTGTGTTCCGGAGAAGCCGGCGCATCTGCGTTTCGTCGTCGATGACGAGTATCGATGATTCTTTTTTCATGGTCATGAGATCGTTGGTGAATGTGTTTCGGTGGGAATGGTGATGATGAATTCGGCTCCGCCGGCACTCCTGTTCGCTGCCGTGATCGTCCCCTTATGTGCTTCCACATATCCTTTCACGATGGAGAGCCCCAGACCGGTCCCTCCGGTGCGTGATCCGGGCACGCGATAGAATTTATTGAACAGATGCTGCAATGCATCCTTCGGAAAACCGGGACCGTTATCGCTCACCGTCAACAGACAGTGCTTCTCCTCCATCCTCGCGGAGACGGTGATCGTGCTTCCCGCAGGAGTATAGAGCGATGCGTTATATAACAGATTCACCAGCACCTGTTCCATCAATCCGAAATCGAGTCTGATGAGCGGCATCGATTCCGGCACGACAATGTTTACCGAGTGTCCGGCGAGTTCTTTTTTGATCTTCTGCGCGGAAGTGCGGAACAGGTCGTTCACATCGCACCAGTCCAGCCGCGGCGCAAGCTGTCCGGATTCAAGCCGTGTCATATCGAGAAGATTCTCCACCAAACGGTTCAGCCGGTCCGCCGCCGTGTGGATCTCGTCGAGGAATTCCGGCTGATGACGTTTCGTGAGCGATTCCGCCGCGCCGATGATGGCGGCGATCGGTGTGCGCAGTTCATGCGAGATGGAACTGAAGAGCGTGCGGTACAATTTTTCGGATTCGGCATAGACGATCGTCCGTTTTGCGAGTTCGTTCAGCTGCTCCCGCTCGAGCGTCGATGCGATCTGCGCGATGAAATTCTGCAGGAGCGATTCCTGATCGAGACTGAATTGTTTGTCACTTTTCGTCCGCAGTCCGATCACGCCGAGCGGATAACGCGGTCCCGATATCGGATAATAGGTCGCCGAGGATGACGGAAGCGTATCGGTGAATCGTCCTGCCTTCTTCTCGTTCCAGTACACCCACGCTGCGACGCTGAATTCCTTCTCATCCACCGCGTACATGCTGGAAGGATGTGCCCCCGTAAAGATATCGCCGTCCGGCTGGGAAAGGAAGATCGACACTTCTCCCGAAAAGAATGTGGAAAGGTGCTGCACTGCGGCGACGGCCGCTTCATCCTGCGTCTTGGCCGCGGTCAATTCTTTCGTCAACGCAAACAACGCGGAGGAATGCGCCTCGCGACGACGGACGGTCCGTTCACGCGAGCGGATCCTCGCGGTGAGTGTTCCCGTCACCGCAGCAATGGCGAAATAGGTGAGGAACATTAGGATGTCCTGCGGATGACCGATGGCGAACGTGAACCGCGGTGGAATGTAAAAGAAATTCCACAGCATGGCGCTCATTGCGGCGGCAAGCAGCACCGGTCCGACCCCGAACCGGAGCGGCAGCAGTGCGACGATCAGCAGCAGAATGAGCGAGACGGTCTGATACCCGAGATGATCGGAGAACGGATAACAAATGAGCGCCGAAATGAAGATGATGAACGCGGAGAGCGCGTACTGCGTGATCGTGGAATGGAATTCCGGAATGGAGATCTTCCGGCTGCGCTGATGTGTTTCATCGTGTTCGCCGACGACATACACATCCAGGTCGCCGCTCTCGTCGATCAGCTGATTGAGCAGCGAATCCCGGAAGAAGGAACGGCGCGTCGTCTTCCCGATGAGGATCTGCGTGGCATGATGCTGGTGCGCGATGCGGACCAGTGCCGCCGCAACATCCTCGTCCGCCGTGGTGATGACCTCCGCTCCGAGATCGGCGGCAAGCTTGATGTTGGCGTTCAATTGTTTCTTCTGCTCATCCGTCGTCCGTTTGGATGATTCAACATTCACGGCGATCCACGTAGCGTTCAGCGTGTACGCCATTCTCCGCGCCCAGCGGATGATGGAAACGGTGGAAGGACTTGCGCTGATGCCGACAAGCAGGCGTTGACCGGATTTCCACGTGTCGGTGATCCGCTGCGCCTGCATGTAATCGCGCAGCTGATGATCGACCCGTTCCGCGGTAAGACGCAGCGACATTTCTCGCAGTGCGGTAAGATTCCCCTTCTTGAAGAAATTCTCCACGGCACGCTGCGACCGGTCCGGTGTATAGACCTTCCCTTCCGCCAGCCGTTTCAGCAGTTCGTCCGGCGGAATATCGATCACTTCCACTTCATCCGCCTGCTCGAAGATGGAATCGGGCACCGTTTCGCGAATGACGGTCCCGGTGATCTGCGCGACCGTATCCGCGCGGCTCTCCAGATGCTGAACATTCACCGTTGTATAGACGTCGATACCGTTCTCCAGCAGTTCCAGCACATCCTGATACCGTTTGTTGTGACGACTGCCGGGATGATTGGTGTGGGCAAGTTCATCCACAAGCACCAACTGCGGTCTGCGGGAAAGGACCGCATCGATATCCATCTCTTCAAGCATCACACCGCGGTATTCCAATTGTTTTCGCGGAACGATCTCCAGTCCGCCCACCAATGCTTCGGTCTCTTCCCGTTTGTGCGTCTCGATATATCCGATCACAACATCGACCTTCTTTGCCTTCGCATCGTGTGCGGACCTCAGCATATCATATGTCTTCCCGACACCGGCAGACATGCCGAAGAAGATCTTCAGTTTTCCGCGGCGGGAACTCTCTTCCTGACGCTTCAACGCGTTCAGCAATGCATCGGGGTCAGGACGGTATGGTGTGGTTCGTTCCATTACATCGAATATACTGAACCATTCATTGAACTGCATCCTCTCCCGAACCGGATGATGACGTTGTATCCGACGCGTGGAATCCCGGAGCATTTTGCGCGGTATTCTGTTGAGTTCCATCTGCGGACGGATCTGCTTCACAACAGCTTTTCGCGAATGCGATCATGCACAACGCAAAGATGATGATCAAGATACCTTTCATATCACAATCCGTCCAATGCGATGTTCAGTTTCAATACATTCACTCTCGGATCTCCGAACAACTGCAGCTGCGCTCCTTCGGAATGATCGTCGACAATGTTTTTTAGTGCTTCGATCTTTTCTTTACTGAGTCCGCGCGCGGCAGCGATCCTTTCTATCTGCATCCGTGCGGCATCCGGTGAGATGTGCGGATCGACACCGCTGGCGGAAGCGAAGAGCATCTCTTTTGGAACGACCGTTCCCGCAGGCAGATGATTCCGTGTGATGAACCGTGAAGAACGCGCAATGACGGAATCCCGCATCCGTCGATCGGTCGGTCCCCAATTCGTCCCGGAAGAAGGCATCGGTGCATAGTCGATCGCGGAAGGACGCGGGTGAAAATATTTGTCGCCGGCGAACTGCTGTCCGATCAGTTCCGAACCGATCACTCTGCCGTTCATTTGTATCAGGCTTCCGTTCGATTGATAAGGAAAGATGATCTGCGAGAGCAGCGTCATGCTGAGCGGATAGAGAACGCCGGTCAGCACGGTAAGGACAAGCAGCAGGCGGAACGCGGGAAGAATGGTTTTTTTCATATCAGCCTCAATGCAACGATGGTGATGTCGATCAGTTTTATTCCGATGAACGGAACGATGATTCCGCCGATCCCGTAGACCCACAGATTTCTCCATAACACCGCGTCCGCACCGATGGCGCGGTATTTCACGCCTTTCAGTGCGAGCGGGATCAGCGCGACGATGATGAGCGCGTTGAAAATGACCGCGCTCAGGATGGCGCTTTCCGGCGTGGCAAGATGCATGATGTTCAGCACTGAGAGCGGACCGGGTGCAACAGCCGATGCCGCATACAACGAACCGGCCATTGCGGGAATGATGGCGAAATACTTCGCAACATCGTTTGCGATGCTGAATGTGGTGAGCGCGCCGCGTGTCATCAATAATTGTTTTCCTGTCTCCACCACTTCGATCAGTTTCGTCGGATTGGAATCGAGATCGACCATGTTCCCGGCTTCGCGTGCTGCCTGTGTGCCGCTGTTCATCGCGATGCCGACGTCGGCCTGCGCGAGTGCGGGAGCATCATTCGTCCCGTCCCCGATCATTCCCACAAGCCGTCCGTTCGCCTGTTCGTCGCGGATCCGTTTCAGTTTATCTTCGGGACGTGCTTCGGCGATAAAATCATCCACGCCCGCTTCGGCGGCGATGGCGGCGGCGGTCAACGGATTATCACCGGTGATCATCACCGTCTTGATCCCCATCTGACGCAGCTGCGCAAACCGTTCTTTGATCCCCCCTTTCACGATATCCTTCAGTTCGATCACACCGAGCACTTCGGTATTCTCCGCGACCACCAGAGGGGTGGATCCTTTGCGTGCGATCTCATCCACGACGGACTGGATCTCTTTCGGAAAAATACCACCGAGTTCGAGAATATATTTCTTTACCGCTTCAGCGGAACCTTTGCGGATGATCCTGCCGGTGACGTCGACTCCGCTCATCCTTGTCTGTGCGGTGAACGGGATGAAATGTCCCGCGACCTCCGAGACATCCCGTCCTCGCAAATGATATTTCTCTTTCGCAAGGATCACCACCGACCGTCCTTCCGGTGTTTCATCCGCAAGCGAAGAGAGCTGCGCCGCGTCGGCGAGCCGTTCGTGTGTAACGCCGTTCACCGAGACGAATTCCGTCGCCATCCGGTTGCCGAGCGTGATGGTGCCTGTCTTATCGAGCAGCAGTACATCGACATCGCCGGCCGCTTCCGCTGCCCGTCCGCTCGTTGCGATCACATTCTTCCGGATGAGACGGTCCATTCCGCTGATGCCGATCGCGCTGAGCAGTCCGCCGATAGTGGTGGGAATGAGACAAACAAGCAGAGCGATGAGCACCGGCAGACTTGTCAGCGTTCCTCCCCCTTGACCGGACGCCTTCTGTGCATACAGCACGTATGCGGGAAGCGTCGCTACAACCAGCAGAAAGATGATGGACAATGCGGAGAGCAATATCGTCAGCGCGATCTCATTCGGCGTTTTCTGACGTTTCGATCCTTCCACAAGAGAGATGATCCTGTCCAAGAATGTATTCCCCGGTTCGGACGTGATGCGGATGATGATCCTGTCGCTCAGCACTTTCGTCCCGCCCGTCACCGCACTCCGGTCGTCGCCGCTCTCGCGGATGACCGGCGCCGATTCACCGGTAATGGCGGACTCATCCACACTCGCGATCCCTTCAACGATCACTCCGTCCGACGGAATGATGTCTCCCGTCTCGCAGATCACACGGTCTCCCTTTTTCAGCTCTGTTGCAGATATTCTTTTTTCACTGCCGTCTCCCTTCTGCAGACGCGCCGTGAGCTGTGAGCGGTTCTTCTTCAGCGCTTCCGCCTGTGCTTTTCCTCTTCCCTCCGCAACAGCTTCGGCGAAATTTGCGAACAGCACGGTGAACCACAGCCAAACCGTAACCTGGATGTTGAATGCAGACGGATGTCCGGCGAGGATCTCTTGCACCGTAATGACGGTCGTCATCACCGAACCGACGGCAACGACGAACATCACGGGATTCTTCACCATGAGCTTTGGATGGAATTTTTTGAAGGAATCCTTCAGCGCCTGCGAAACGATGTCTCCCGAAAAGAATGCCAGGGAAGATGGTACAGTTTCCGAATTCATGTTTTTCCTATGTTAATTCAGCCGTGTCAAGGTTTCGATGTAACCTTGTCAAGGTTCCCAACCTTGACAAGGTTGATGCACCCAGATAATCAGAACGTCTGTCCGTTCATCATCAAAAAATGTTCTACGACAGGACCGAGTACCTGCGTCGGAAAGAATGTCAATGCACCGACGATCATGATCGTGCCGAACAGCAGCAGTCCGAACAGGAACGTATCGGTCGGGAACGTGCCGGACGATAACGGCGTGATCTTTTTCTTCGCGAGACTTCCGGCGATCGCGAGCATCGGAATGATCACTCCGAACCGGCCGATGAGCATATTGATGCCGAGCAGGACGTTGTAGAACGGCGTGTTCGCCGTGAGTCCCGCGAACGCGCTTCCGTTGTTGCCGGCGGTCGATGCAAACGCATAGAGGATCTCCGAGAATCCGTGAGGACCGGAATTATTCAATCCCGTAAGACCTGCTTCCGTCACTGATGCGATAGCGGTAAAGATCAAAATGCCGACACTCGGCAGAAGCATGGCGACTGCCGCCATACGCACTTCGAATGATTCGATCTTCTTACCAAGATATTCCGGCGTCCGCCCTACCATCAGTCCCGCAATGAACACTGTCAAAAGGATGAAGATCATCATGCCGTACATTCCCGCACCAACTCCGCCGAAAATGATCTCTCCAAGCTTGATGTTGATCAATTCGATCGCACCGGAGAGCGGCGACATACTGTCGTGCATGGCGTTCACCGAACCGTTCGATGCGGCGGTCGTTGCAACGGACCAGAGCACACTGTTCGCAACTCCGAACCGTGTCTCCTTCCCTTCCATCCCTCCGGCAATACCGGTCACGGGATTCACGGTGTATTCCGACCACAGTGATGCCGCGAGTCCTGCCGCGAACATGAAGAACATCACACTCCACACGACCCAGGCATGCCGCCGTGCATTCACCATCACGCCGTACGTATAGACAAGTGCCGATGCCAGCAGCAGTATGGAAAGCATCTCCAGAAAATTCGTCAGAGGTGTCGGATTCTCGTGCGGATATGCACTGTTCATGTTGAAGAATCCTCCGCCGTTCGTGCCGAGCTGTTTGATCGCGATCTGCGATGCTGCCGGTCCGAGCGGAATGGTCTGCTGAGCACCTTCGAGCGTCGTCACGGACTGATACGAAGAGAATGTCTGCACCGTTCCTTCGCTCACAAGAACGACCGTGAACAGGATCGACAACGGGAGAAGCACGTAGACGGTCGAACGGACGAGGTCCGCCCAAAAATTTCCCACCTCATGCGTTGTTTTGCGTGCGATGCCGCGGATAAGACAGAGCATCACTGCGATGCCGGTCGCAGCACTGACAAAATTCTGAACGGTCAGACCGATCATCTGCACAAGATAACTGAGCGTCACTTCGCCGGCGTAAGACTGCCAGTTCGTGTTCGTCATAAAACTGACGGCGGTGTTGAAGGCAAGATGCCACGAGACATCGGGCAGATGCTGAGGATTAAGAGGCAAATGTGATTGAAAGAACTGAAGAAAGAATACGACGATGAAACCTGCGCCGTTGAATGCCAGCAGTGCGAATGTATACTGCTTCCAGTCCGATTCCTGTGATGCGTCGATCCCGGAGAGTCTGTACATGAGGCGTTCGAGCGGACCGAATACCGGCGTAAGGAATGTCCGTTTCCCTTCGAAGATCTTCGCCATCAGCTTCCCGAGCGGCGGCGTTAACAGGAACAACAGTGCGGCGTACAATACGACTTGAATGATCTCAGCTATGGTGATCATCTTAGAATTTCTCCGGCTTGATCAGCGTGTAGGTGAGATAGATCAGCATCAGCACCGCGGCAATAAGACCGAACAACATACATCCTCCTCTGACATTGACGGATGCAATTTGCCGAAGACGAGGGTGAATGTAAATTCAGAGGAAATAAAATGGGCGGGAGAAAATATAAAAATTTTGTAAAGAGGAATGACGGGAGCAGCACACCGCATACACGCGATGCTCACAAAAGGAACAGCCCTTCCTTCACTCCTGAACAAAAAGAGTGTGAAGGTGATCGTTGATCAGAAACAGGATCCGCTCCTGTGAAT
This sequence comes from Chitinophaga pinensis, assembly GCA_943369855.1. Lineage (GTDB taxonomy): Bacteria > Bacteroidota > Ignavibacteria > UBA10030 > UBA8401 > UBA8401. The sequence goes on from CALROS020000056.1 coordinate 7,806, forward strand.
TTCAGGAGCGGAACGTTGTGCATCAACGGATTGAGCTTTACGATTTCCCTCCGCCGCCGTCATCCTTCGGGATATATTCCATCACGAAATGAAGGCGCGGAAAATGTTTCGGCAGATGCGTCAGACTGAAGATCATCACGCCGGTGGAGAGTCTGTCGACCCACGACGATGTCGGCCAACCGAGATGGACGATGATCCTCTTGTGCGGCAGCTCGTACTGCAGAGCATAGAGGATCTCCGTGATCGCCTGGAACACCGTCTTCCCCTGATACGCCACGCGGAAAT